>NZ_CP151587.1:300000-465000 GCF_038396845.1 Gymnodinialimonas sp. 57CJ19 | reverse complement strand
AGAAGGACCTGGAAAGGTCCGCCATAGTGGGTGACAGCCCCGTATGAGAAGCATAATTGGACGTATCAAGTAGGGCGGAACACGTGAAATTCTGTCTGAAGATCGGAGGACCACCTTCGAAGGCTAAGTACTCCTTACTGACCGATAGTGAACCAGTACCGTGAGGGAAAGGTGAAAAGCACCCCGACGAGGGGAGTGAAACAGTTCCTGAAACCGAACGCCTACAAGCAGTCGGAGGCTCCATGCGAGCTGACGGCGTACCTTTTGTATAATGGGTCATCGACTTGGTCTCACGAGCAAGCTTAAGCCGTTAGGTGTAGGCGCAGCGAAAGCGAGTCTTAATAGGGCGAATGAGTTCGTGGGATCAGACCCGAAACCGAGTGATCTAGGCATGTCCAGGATGAAGGTTAGGTAACACTAACTGGAGGTCCGAACCCACACCTGTTGAAAAAGGTCGGGATGAGGTGTGCCTAGGGGTGAAAGGCCAATCAAACTCGGAGATAGCTGGTTCTCCGCGAAATCTATTTAGGTAGAGCGTCGACCGAATACCACGGGGGGTAGAGCACTGGATGGGTAATGGGGCCTCACCGGCTTACTGATCCTAACCAAACTCCGAATACCCGTGAGTACTAGTCGGCAGACACACAGTGGATGCTAACGTCCATTGTGGAGAGGGAAACAACCCTGACCTCCAGCTAAGGCCCCTAATTCATGGCTAAGTGGGAAAGCAGGTGGGACGACCAAAACAACCAGGAGGTTGGCTTAGAAGCAGCCATCCTTTAAAGATAGCGTAACAGCTCACTGGTCTAAATAAGTTGTCCTGCGGCGAAGATGTATCGGGGCTCAAGCCATGAGCCGAAGCTGAGGATGCACATAGTGCATGGTAGCGGAGCGTAGTGTGACTAAACTAATCTCTCTTTATTGCCCTTAGGGGTGATCCGGAGAGAAGGGTTTTTCTGTGAAGCCGGGGCGTGAGCCATCCGGTGGAGAGATCACTAGTGAGAATGATGACATGAGTAGCGACAAACAGGGTGAGAGACCCTGTCGCCGAAAGTCCAAGGGTTCCTGCTTAAAGTTAATCTGAGCAGGGTAAGCCGACCCCTAAGGCGAGGCCGAAAGGCGTAGTCGATGGGAACCAGGTTAATATTCCTGGGCCAGCCAGTAGTGACGGATCGTGAAGGTTGTTCACCCTTATTGGATTGGGTGGGCCGCTAATCGGTTCCTGGAAATAGCTCTGGCATAAGATCGTACCCTAAACCGACACAGGTGGACTGGTAGAGAATACCAAGGCGCTTGAGAGAACTATGTTGAAGGAACTCGGCAAAATACCTCCGTAAGTTCGCGAGAAGGAGGCCCAGTTTCTACGCAAGTATTGACTGGGGGCACAAACCAGGGGGTGGCGACTGTTTACTAAAAACACAGGGCTCTGCGAAGTCGTAAGACGACGTATAGGGTCTGACGCCTGCCCGGTGCCTGAAGGTTAAAAGGAGGAGTGCAAGCTCTGAATTGAAGCCCAGGTAAACGGCGGCCGTAACTATAACGGTCCTAAGGTAGCGAAATTCCTTGTCGGGTAAGTTCCGACCTGCACGAATGGCGTAACGACTTCCCCGCTGTCTCCAACATAGACTCAGCGAAATTGAATTGCCTGTCAAGATGCAGGCTTCCCGCGGTTAGACGGAAAGACCCCGTGCACCTTTACTACAGCTTCAGACTGGCAACAGGACTGGGATGTGCAGAATAGGTGGTAGGCTTTGAAGCAGGAACGCTAGTTTCTGTGGAGCCACCTTTGAGATACCACCCTTCGCATTCTTGTTGTCTAACCGCGGTCCGTTATCCGGATCCGGGACCCTCTGTGGCGGGTAGTTTGACTGGGGCGGTCGCCTCCTAAAGAGTAACGGAGGCGCGCGAAGGTTGGCTCAGAGCGGTCGGAAATCGCTCGTTGAGTGCAATGGCAGAAGCCAGCCTGACTGCGAGACTGACAAGTCGAGCAGAGTCGAAAGACGGCCATAGTGATCCGGTGGTCCCGAGTGGAAGGGCCATCGCTCAACGGATAAAAGGTACGCCGGGGATAACAGGCTGATGGTGCCCAAGAGTCCATATCGACGGCACCGTTTGGCACCTCGATGTCGGCTCATCTCATCCTGGGGCTGGAGCAGGTCCCAAGGGTACGGCTGTTCGCCGTTTAAAGAGGTACGTGAGCTGGGTTTAGAACGTCGTGAGACAGTTCGGTCCCTATCTGCCGTGGGTGTAGGATATTTGAGAAGAGTTGCCCCTAGTACGAGAGGACCGGGGTGAACGATCCACTGGTGTACCAGTTGTTCCGCCAGGAGCAGTGCTGGGTAGCTATGATCGGAAAGGATAACCGCTGAAGGCATCTAAGCGGGAAGCCCCCTTCAAAACAAGATATCCCTGAGAACCGAGGTAGACCACCTCGTCGATAGGCCAGAGATGTAAGCGTGGTAACACGCTCAGTTGACTGGTACTAATTGTTCGATAGGCTTGATTTGATCCAGTGAAAGACAGGAATTGTCGTGCGCCTCGAAAGAGGAGCGACTTTACCTGATCCTCATGGACAATGAAGCATCACCAACACCATACAGTGTTAAAATCTGGATAGTATTGTTACACATCGTGTAGCTTAGCTGATTGTTTGTTTCTTTCTTGGTTTGGTGGTCATAGCGCGAGCAAAACACCCGGCTCCATTCCGAACCCGGCCGTTAAGTGCCGTTGCGCCGATGGTACTGCATCTCAAGGTGTGGGAGAGTAGGTCACCGCCAAACCTAGTAAGAAACAAACATATCTCTCTAACGATACCCAAGCCTCATCATGACCGCACTGGCCACGAGGCGATATTGTCGCGGGATGGAGCAGCCCGGTAGCTCGTCAGGCTCATAACCTGAAGGTCGTAGGTTCAAATCCTACTCCCGCAACCAATAATCTCTCTACTTTAGACGCTTAAGTGCCTCCCTCCGGGAGGTTTTTCGCGTTTTGTGGCCATTTGGAGTTCCGAAAACCGGCTCTGAGGGGCGTTTTGTGGAAAAACACGAAGAAAAACCCGGAAAATTGCCCGAAAATCGGTCCTTTGGAGGGCCATAGGTGGTCGTTTTGAGCATGGAGAGAGGCCGATCTAAGCCCCTTGATGCCATCGAATCCGACCCTAACGTACCGCGCGAAGGCCCAGAATCGTTCGTGCCTGGGCCGGTCCTGAAGGTCGTAGGTTCAAATCCTACTCCCGCAACCAATAATCTCTCTACTTTAGACGCTTAAGTGCCTCCCTCCGGGAGGTTTTTCGCGTTTTGTGGCCATTTGGAGTTCCGAAAACCGGCTCTGAGGGGCGTTTTGTGGAAAAACACGAAGAAAAACCCGAAAAATTGCCCGAAAATCGGTCCTTTGGAGGGCCATAGGTGGTCGTTTTAAGCCAGGGGGAGAGGCCGATCTAAGCCCTTTAATGCCATCGAATCCGACCCTAACGTACCGCGCGAAGGCCCAGAATCGTTCGTGCCTGGGCCGGTGTGGCGACCGGTCGGTCATACTTCGCGCAGAGGTCCACGGCTCGCTCCACCAGCGCTGCGTTGGACGGCGCAAGGGTGTTGCGGTCCAGGCGGATGTTGTCCTCCAGCCCTGCGCGCGTGTGCCCGCCGCGAGAGATCGCCCATTCATTCACCGTCAGCTGAGCCGGGCCGATGCCCGCCGCACACCATTGGGCGGTGGGGGAGAGGCGATTGAGCGTCTCGATATAGAAATCAAAAATCCGCTCGTCCGCTGGCATCGCGTTCTTAACCCCCATCACAAACTGCACGTAGAGCGGCCCTTTGAGCCGACCGTCCGCGGCCATGCGTGCGGCCTGGACAATGTGGCTTAGATCGAAGGCCTCAATCTCGGGTTTCACGTCGTGGGAGATCATCTCGGACGCCAGCCAATCCACCAGATCGGGCGGGTTTTCGTAGACGCGGGTGGGGAAGTTGTTGGACCCCACAGAAAGCGACGCCATGTCGGGGCGAAGCGGCAGCATGCCGCCCCGCTCGGCCCCGGCGCCAGAGCGACCGCCGGTAGAAAGCTGCACGATCATCCCGGGGCAATGGGCCTCTAGCCCCTCTTTCAGGCGGGCAAAACGCTCGGGGTCCGAGGTCGGTTTGCCCGCGTCATCGCGCACATGACAATGGGCAATGCTGGCCCCTGCTTCAAAGGCGGCATGGGTGCTTTCGATCTGCTCGGCGATGGTGACAGGCACGGCGGGATTGTCGGCCTGCGTCGGCACAGATCCGGTGATCGCGACACAGATGATGCAGGGGTTGGTCATGGAAACCTCTTGTCCGGGGCCGCGCAGAATGCGCGTCAGAGGATGACCCTGCCCAATGCCCCCTTAGATGTCAAAAAACACCGTCTCATCCGGCCCTTGCAGATGGATGTCGAAGCGATAAACGCCGTCGCCCTCGGGCTTTGCCATAAGGGTGGGGATGCGGCTTTGATGCTCGATCCGGGTCAGGATGGGATCGGCGGCATTGGCCTCGGACTCGTCCTCGAAATAGATGCGTGTGTGCAGGCCGATGTTGATACCGCGGGCCACGATCCAAGCGGTGATATGGGGCGCTTGCATCCGACCATCGGGGAAGGGGACGGCACCGGGCTTGACCGTGCTGAAGGTGAACTCACCGGTTTCCATATCGCCGGGCGATCGCCCCCATCCGGTGAAATTCGGGTCTGCCGTGCCGCGGGTTTCATTGGCCGAGGGGAACAGCCCCGCCGCGTCCGGCTGCCAGATCTCGACCATCGCATCGCGCAGGGGCGTGCCCATGCCGTCAAAGACCGTGCCTTTGATGGTGATCTCTGTCCCCTGCACGGGGCCGGTTTTCATCGAGGTACCCAGATCGCCGCCATAGATATCAATGCCAGTAAAGTTTGGCGTGCAGCCGATATGCACATAGGGTCCCGCGGTCTGGCTGGGGCTTTCTTTCAGGTAATCCAGCTTGTGAGCCATGATCAAAGCCCCTCCTTACGGTTCTCAAAATAGGTTTGCCGTTGCCCGCGCAGGACCATGTCAAAGCGGAAAGCACGGCTATCCATCGGCACTGTCCGGTTCATGTCGAGCGGCGCGGTCAGGGCGTCCACTGCCTCTTGCGACTTGAGGATACCCACGATGGGGCACAGCGGAATATGGGGGTCGCCCTCAAAATACATCTGCGTAATCAGGCGTTGGGCAAAGCCGTGCCCGAACAGGGAAAAATGAATATGCGCAGGCCGCCAGTCGTTCATGCCGTTAGGCCAGGGGTAGGGGCCGGGCATGATGGTGCGGAACTCGTAGCTGCCGTCTTCCCCCGTGATCGTGCGCCCACAGCCGCCAAAGTTGGGGTCCAGCGCGGCAAGGTAGCTTTCCTTCTTGTGGCGATACCGGCCGCCCGCATTGGCTTGCCAGAACTCGACCAAGGCACCGGGAACGCCGCGCCCCATCTCGTCCATCACCCGACCGTGGACGATAATCCGCGGGCCAATCGCGCTTTCGCCGGGGCGCGCGTAGTTGAGGATCAGGTCGTTATCCAGCTCTCCCAACATATGATGCCCGAACATCGGTGAGGTCTCTTCGCTCAGCGTTGTGGGAAACGACAAAAGCGCCGCCTGAGGGCTGCGTTTCACGCTGGTCTTGTAGGGGGGCGTCAGGGCATCGGGCTGCCAGTTGCGATCCCGAGGGATAAAGCCACCGGCCTTGGGGGGCGTGTTGTGGGTGCTCATAGATCTACTCCCATCTCGGCGTAGGTTTGCTTGGCCAATTTGATCGCATGATTGGCCTTCGGGACGCCTGCGTAAACGGCAACGTGCATAAAGGCCTGCAAAACGTCCTGCGGGCTGGCGCCGGTGTTGGCCGTGGCACGGATATGCATGGGGATTTCCTCAAAATTACCCATCGCCGCCAGAAGCGACAGCGTCAGCATCGACCGTTCGCGGTGCGAGATCGCGTCATCGGCCCAAACCGTGCCCCAGGCACCTTCGGTAATCATCTGCTGGAACGGCGCATCAAAGGCGCTTTTGTTGGCCTCGGCCCGGTCCACATGGGCATCGCCCAGAACCTTGCGGCGCGTGGCCATGCCTTGGGTTTGGCGCTCAGTCATCGGGGATTCCTTCTTGGGGGCGGGCATCAATAGGGCAGGCCAACATAGTTTTCCGCCATGGATTTCTGTGCCGCTTCATTGGAACGCAGAAACTCGATCTCGGCCAATTGCATCTTCAGATCAAAGGGCGATTGGTCCGGGTAAGTGTGCATCAGGGATGAGAACCACCAGCTGAACCGTTCCGCCTTCCAGACCCGCGCCAGCGCCTTTTCCGAGTAGCTGTCGATCCCCGCCGTGCTGGCGTTCTCGTAGAAATCACGCAGGCCGTTATAGAGGTAATGCACGTCCGATGCGGCGGTATTCAGCCCCTTCGCGCCGGTGGGCGGCACGATATGGGCCGCGTCCCCGCAAAGGAACAGGCGGCCCCAACACATGGGTTCCGTCACGAAAGACCGCAGCGGCGCGATGGATTTCTCGATGCTGGGTCCGGTAACGAGCTTGTCGGCCACCGCCGTCGGAATGCGGCGCTTCAGCTCGGTCCAGAACGCCTCGTCCGTCCAATCCTCGGGCCGGTCAGACAAGGAACATTGGATGTAATAGCGGCTGAGGTTTTCATTGCGCATCGAGCACAGCGCAAAGCCGCGGGGCGAGTTGGCGTAGATCAATTCGTGGTTCACCGGAGGCGTTTCCGACAGAATGCCGAGCCAGCCGAAGGGGTAGACCTTCTCATATTCGCGGCGCACATCCAGCGGGATGGTCTGGCGGCTGACCCCGTGGAAGCCGTCGCACCCCGCGACGAAATCGCATTCAATCACGCGGGCCTCGCCATCGACGGTGTAGTGCACCTGAGGCGTGTCGGTATTGGCCCCCTGGATAACCACGTTCTCGACGTTGAATTCGATCTTCCCCCCGGCCTTTTCGCGGGCTTCATAGAGGTCTTGGGTCACCTCGGTCTGACCGTAGACCACCACGGGTGTGCCCGTCAGTTCGCGGAAATCTATGCGGAACTGTTCATCTCCGTAGGACACGATCGTCCCGTCGTGAGGATACCCCTCGGCGTGCAATCGGTCGGCGCAGCCCGCTTCTTCCAGCAAGCGGACCAAACCTTGTTCCAGCACGCCCGCCCGGATGCGCCCCAGCACATATTCCTTGGTCTTGCGCTCCAATACGACGCTATCAATGCCGCGCCTCTGCAGCAGTTGCGACAGGAGCAGCCCGGATGGGCCGCCGCCAATAATTGCTACTTGGGTTTTCATAGCGTCCTCTTGCTTCTTTTGAACATATTACGCTTGTTTGAAGGGGTATTTAAATTGAGATATTGGGTAACTTACTTACCGAAATTGGAATGAGTATGGACCGTCGGATCAAATTTCGCCACCTCGAGGCGTTCAGCGCCATCGCCCGCGCCCGCAGCTTCAAACACGCGGCGGAACAATTGAACCTGACCCAACCCGCGATTTCCAAGACGATGAAAGAGCTTGAGGACATCCTCGGCGTCGTCGTGATGGTGCGCAGCCGGTCTGGCGTGTCCCTTACCCCCGAGGGGGAGGTGTTTCTTCAGTTTGCCGAACAAAGCACCGCGGCCCTGCGCCAAGGTTTGCGTAGCCTGGCTGCCGGGGCCAAAGCCGCAGGGCAATTGAAGGTTGGCGCACTTCCCAGTGTCGCCTCTGCCTTGATGCCCCGCGCCGCTGTCTCCTTTGCCAAGGCCAACCCCGATACCCACCTGGAGGTACACGAAGGGCTGCACCGGGATCTGACAGCACGGCTCCGCAGTGGTGGCCTTGATCTGGTCGTGGGGCGGTTAGGCGCCCCCAATGCGATGGTCGGCCTGGGGTTTCAGCAGCTTTACACGGAAGAGGTGGTGATCGTCACCAACCCCCAAAGCCCCGCCATTCACGTCCGCGACCTTGCCGAGCTGGACCGGTTCCGCGTGCTCTACCCGCCCAAGGATTCCGCCATTCGCCCCCTTGTGGCACGGATGCTTATCGCCCGCAGCGTGCCCCTGTTCCCGCATCGGATTGAAACCGCCGCCCCTGCCTTTGGCCATACGGCGACCTTGGCGGACCCCAACACAATCTGGGTTATCAGCCGGGGCGTTGTGGCCGAGGCGATTGCCCAGGGCCGCCTTGTGCCTCTGGCGATAGACATGAGCGCGACACAGGGCGCGGTGGGTATCATGAGCCGGGCAGAGGATGTCCCCTCGGTCGCGCAGCGTGCCTTCGTCAAAGAACTGCGCCACCTCTGTGAAGGCCCAGGTTTGGGGGCGATCTCGCTTGCTCCGGCCCCGAGGGAACCGTAAGAAAAGGAAACAGAACTGCGCCTGTGTTTGCGCTTATGGAAAGCGTTGTTTCCGAAAGTGACCATCCGCCTCCTCAGAACCCTTGTGGCCGTGGCCGACGCCAAGACCTTTTCGGCCGCCGCCGAGACGGTCCACGTGACCCATGCCGCCGTCAGCCAGCAGATGCGCGCACTCGAGGCTGACTTGGGCGTTGCCCTATTTGATCGCAGCACCCGCACGCCCGAACTCACCCCCATCGCCCACCAAATCGTTGCCAAGGCGCGGGTGCTCTTGTCCGATTACGATAACCTCGTCTCCTCGGTTCTGGACAAAGATGGCCTCAGCGGCGATGTCCGCTTGGGCGCTTTGGGCACCACGTTGACCGGGCTGACGCCCCGCGCGATGGCCGTCTTGAAGGACCGGTTCCCCGGCATCGGCTTGCACATTCGCCCCGGCCTGACCGGCGACCTTCTGGCCGAGGTTGAACGGGGCGCCTTGGACGCCGCAATCGTCACCAAGCCGATGCTACTGCCCCTGCGGCTGCAGTTTCGCCCCTTGGCGCACGAGGCCTTGCAGCTGATCGCCCCCGCCGATGAGCCAAGCGATGATTCCATCGCGTTGCTTCAAAACCGCCCCTTCATCCGTTTCAACCGCAGCGCCGTGCTGGGCGTGTTGATCGAGAACTGGATACTCTCCAAACGCCTGCGCGTGTCCGAGGCGATGGAGCTCAACAGCGCCGAGTCGATTTCCTCCATGGTGCAGGCGGGGCTTGGGGTGTCGATTGTCCCCGATCTGGCCGTGCGCCCCGCCGATGGCGTCACCGTGAAACGCCTGTCCCTTGGGGCCGATGCGCCGTCGCGGACCCTTGGGCTTGTGTACTCCAAAGACCAGTTCAAAACCCGCGTGATCGAAGAGGTTTTTCAATCCTTGCTAAGCGTCATTCCTCCTGAACAGCGGGCCGCACAACCGTGAGTGCGCAACTCATCACCTATCTGCTTTTGGGGGCTGCGGCAGGCGGCTTCATCAACGGGCTATCGGGCACAGGCACGGCCCTGTTCGCGCTGGGGTTCTACCTTGTGGTGCTGGACCCGGTGACCGCCGTGGCGATCGTGGCGCTGATGTCCGTGGTGGCGGGCCTGCAAGGCGTCTGGGTCGTGCGCGAGGCGATCCTTGCGCAACCGCACCGCCTGTTGCGTTTCGTGCTGCCGGGGCTGGTGGGCGTACCCTTGGGCGTTTGGCTGCTGAACGGGCTGGACGCCACGGCCCTGCGCCTTGGGGTGGCCGGCTTCCTGATCCTGTACGGTGGCTACTTCGCCATCCGCCGGTCCTTGCCCGCGTTTTCGCGCCGGACCCCGGTGCTGGATAGTCTGATCGGCGGCTTGGGCGGTATCCTTGGCGGGGCGGCGGGTATGTCGGGGGCGTTGCCGTCGATGTGGATGTCCCTGCGCCCCTGGACCAAGTTTGAGACCCGCGCCGTATTACAGCCCTTCAACATGGTGATGCTGATCACGACGGTGACCCTTTTGTACCTGCGCGGCGCCTACGAGGGCGCAGGAACGGCGCTTCTTATCACCATCCCCACGGGCCTTATCGCGGCGCAAATCGGCATCGCCGTGTTCCGCCGCCTGTCCGATACGGCGTTTCGTTGGGTGCTGATCCTGCTGACCCTCGCCATGGGGATCGGCGTGGGCGCGAGTGAGCTTCTCTAAATAACCTCACCCTGAGGCGGACGCCTCATATCACCTCGTCCGTGCGGTCATCGCTCTCGCCATAGCGCTTTAGGGTCGCCGGCCGCGTGCCCTCATACACCCGCGCCACATTCTCCGCGATCTTGGCGTTTTCGCGCTCGAACAGGCAGTCGCCTTTCATGTCCGAGGCCACGATAAACGGCCCCATCTTGTTGCACTTCAACACCCACATCGCCTGCGCCAGGCCCAACTCCTCGTTCCAATGGACGGCCTCGACGTTCTCCACTCCGCGCCCGAGCAACGCGCCGGTGCCGTAACCCACAGTGGAAAGGTAAACCGCGCCATTGGGCACGAAGTATTCCTTGTAATCCTTGGAGGTCATCCCCCCCTTGCCCACGATCAGCTTTGCGCCGGTCTTCTCCATCCACTCCGGCAACCACTTGGCAAACCGGAAGGACGCCGTGGCCGTCACCGCCCCCATGTCGAAGCTGCCGTCAGGGTTGATCCGTGCCGCCGGAGAGCAATGAAAATTTGCCGCCGATTGCGTGGGCAGTTCCATCGGAATATTCGCGCGGTCTTCCAACGCCCGCATGTAGACGCCTTCGCGAGCGGTATACATCAGGCCCGAGAGGTAGACGATATCGCCCAACCGCAACTGGGCAATGTCCTCGTCCGAGGGGGTGGTCGACAGGATGATTTCACGCAGGCTCATGAGGTGCCTCCTAAAGTTGTGAGGGTGCGGGCCGATGACCTTCGCGATGCGAAGACATCCTTGACCACCCGATGATTTTCTCGGCAAAAAATCATCGTCATTCTGCAGCCTCCAAACCCGCTTCCGGCCAGTCCACCGTTTCCCGACGCTGATAGGGCGTGAACCAATCGGGGTCCGTGCGGTACTCTACCCGACCATCGCCATAGACCCTCGCGACCGCGCGCCGTGACGACAGACAGAAAGCATGCACAGACATCGGCATGCCCCCGGTGTGGCAGTAACCCACCTCGATATTGCAATCGATCACCATGTTCTTGCCCACAAACCCCATGGCCCCCATCCCGATAGAGTTCCCGAGCTCCTTGAACTCATCCTCCATCTCGGCAATGCGCGGGTCCGAGTTGCGCGAGCCAACCACCCGCAAGGTCGAGGCCCGCTTGCCAAGGTTCATGCACACATCCTTGGAGCCCCCCAACCCGATCCCGATGATCGCCGGCTGACACGCCAACCCGCGCTTGCCGAACGCCATCAGACTGTCCAGATAGAATCGCTTGATCCCCTGTACCCCGTCGCTTGGGAACAACATCCGATAATCAGTGCCAAACAACCCGCCCTTGTGAACGGTAATCAGATCGACCCAATCGGCCCCCTCTCCCGGTGCGGCGGGCTCAAATCCATATTCGATCTCAGGCGCCCCGATGCCGACGTTGTTGTTGTGGTCCGTGCGCCACAAGGGATGCACCCTATTGGGCCTCAGCGGCACGCCATTGGTGGCGCTGGCCGTGGCGCGCCTCAACGCGGCCTCCAGCCCCACCATGCCCCCCTCGACGCTGGCATCATTGCCCATCTTCACAAACCAGCGCGGCACGCCGGTATCCCCGCACATCGCGCGGCGATCTTCCTTCGCGGCCTCGTAATTCTCCAACATCGCCTTCAGCACGAAAGACGACAAATCCCCGTCCTCGGTTTTTGCCGCCTCCTGCAACCCATCCAGATAATCCTGGGGGATCTCAATGGCGGCCTTATCCATCAAGGCCTCAGCTGTCTCTTGTATCAACTTAATGGGGATCACGGACCCGCTCCTTCATCTTGGCCTTACAACTCCGGGGAGCGCGAGGGGCAGCGCCCCTCGCCTTGGGCGCCGACACTGTCGGCGCAATCCCTCTATGACTGGCATTGCACCCTATTGCGCCGCCACCAATGTCTCCGGTGCGCCCTCGGGCAACACCGTCTCTCCCGGGCGCACGATGGTGAATTGCACCGGCTGCTTTTCCACTTGAACCACCCCGTCCTGCAATCTCGCCACCGTAAACGCGCTGTCTTCCATCGCGCCCGGCTCAGGGAAATCTTCACGGAAATGCGCCCCGCGAGAGTTCTCTCTCTCGATCCCCGCCTTGGTAATCACCTCCGAGATATCGCAGAGCGACCGTAGGTTCAGCCAATCGTGCCATGTCAGGTTGAACGCCAGGTTCTCCCCGTCCACCCCCACATCCATCAAGGCGTCAGATACCTCTGCGATCCCCGTCAAACCGCGTTTCATCCCCGCTTCGGTCCGCATCACGCCGACCTCTTCCCACATCAGATCCTGCAACTGCTTGCGCAGGGGCAGCACCAGATCGGGCCTGCGCGACAATGGATAAATCGCCCGCTCAAACTCCGCCGCCAACACCTCTTCATCCGGCTCGCGCAGCGCCATGCCCGCCACATCGCGGCCCATCGTGTCGCCCGCGATGCCGCCATAGACGGTGGAGTTTGCAACCCCGTTGCCCCCTAATCGGTTAGAGCCATGGGCCCCGCCCGCGTCCTCTCCGGCCACATACAGCCCTTCCATCGCGGTGCGCGTATCCACATCCACAATCACGCCGCCCATGAAGTAATGGGCCGTCGGCACTACTTCCACCTTGCCAGCGGCCAGATCAAAGCCGCTGTCGGCACAGCGGTTCACCATGCCTTTGAACTTCTTGCGCACAAAGTCCGGGCCAAGGTGGCTCATCGAGATAAAGACCCCCTCCTGCTCGGGGTTATTGTTCTTTCGCATCTCGGCATAGATCCCTCGGGACACCACATCGCGTGTCGCCCGTTCGCCCTTGCCGTCATAATCAAACATGAACCGTGCGCCGGAATGATTAATCAGCTGCCCCCCCGCGCCGCGCAGACCCTCCTCCAATACGGTTCCGGTCATCCGCGTATGATCGCCCGCCAGAAGCCCAGTGGGGTGGAACTGCACCATCTCCATATCGCGCAGGGGCAGCCCGGCCCGCAGCGCCATGGCGAGGCCGTCCATCGTCTTGTCACCGCTGGGCGTGTGATACTTGTACATCGTCGGCCCGCCGCCCGTGCCCATCAGCACCGTCTTGGCCCGCACCAACCGGAACCTGCCCGTCCGCATGTCGATCATCAGAACGCCCGCCAGCGCA
The DNA here is from genome assembly GCF_038396845.1 of Gymnodinialimonas sp. 57CJ19. Taxonomy (NCBI): domain Bacteria; kingdom Pseudomonadati; phylum Pseudomonadota; class Alphaproteobacteria; order Rhodobacterales; family Paracoccaceae; genus Gymnodinialimonas; species Gymnodinialimonas sp. 57CJ19. The sequence goes on along the minus strand of NZ_CP151587.1, from coordinate 451,861 downwards.
GAGCCGTCCTTGGTGGGGATCAGCCCCACGGCCCGGTGCTCCTGCAGCTTCTCGACGCCGCTGGCCAAGACCTTCTCCATCAGGCGGTTGATGATCTCGATCCCAGTCAAATCACCCTTATGAACGGTCCGGTCCGCCGTCTGACCCGCAAAGGCCTTCTGGTGGAGGGAGCCGTCCTTGTTGCGATCAAAGAAGCACCCGACCTCGTTCTCCAACTCTCGGATGCGCACGACGGCCTGTTCACACAACCGCCACGCCATGTCCTGGTTCGGCAACCATTTGCCGCCGTTGATCGTGTCCATGAAGTGCCGCTCGACCGTATCACCGCCGCCAAGGGCCACGTTATAGCCGCCCTGCACCATGCGCGTGCAGCCACATTTGCCGATCAGGCCCTTCACGGCGATGGTGATCTTGGTGCCTTCGGGCGCGGTCTGCTTGGCGTGCAGTGCAGCAAACAGCCCCGCGCCGCCAGTGCCGAGGATCAGGATATCGGTGTCGTGCCGCTCAATGTCCGAAATACGCATCAGATGGCCTGCATGAAAAAGAGGGTTGCGATAAAGAACGACGCGGCGGCGGCGCCTGCGGCCAGCGATTTCTGTGGCCCGCTCCACGGCAGGAACTCCATCGCCATCAGGCGCAGCCCGCCGAACATGTGAACTGCCAGCAAGAAGACGAGGCCGAATTCCGCCACCTTCACAAGGCTGACGCTGGTGACCTCGGCGAAAGCGTCAAAGCGGGCGGGGTTGGTCAGCGCCATCGCCATCACCCAGAAATGCACGGGCAAAAACAGCGCCAAAGCAAGGCCTGAGAGGCGGTGGATAATGAACGCCACCCACAGGGGATGGGCGCGGTTGATGACAGCTTTCATAGCGCCCCCCCGAAGGTCACGGCCCACACGGCGCGGGCGCCAACGGCGAGCAGCCCCGCGCCGATGATCCACATCAAGGCCTCCAGCGCCGGGCCGCGCAGTCCGCCCCATTCATGGGCAAGGACGCGCAGGCCAATGGCCCCGTGGATCGCCACGGCCACAACAAAGGTGCCGTAGAAAAGGAACCACGCGACTGACCCTTGGGTGCGGCCCAGAATTTCCTCGGCCGAGATCCCGCCCTGGATCGCGTAGATCATCACCGCCAAATGGCCCAGAACCAGCGGCGCCATCAGCAGCGCCGTGATCCTTTGCATCATGTAAAGCCTCAGCGTCAGCATGGTTCAGCGCCCCTTCCTGAAGAAGTTCCGCGCGGTTTCCCGCTTTAGTCCCGCAATCGCCGACATCGGGTCCAGATCGTTCGGGCAATAGGCCGTGCACGACCCCATCGAATGGCAGTTGTGACAGCCGCCAGAGCCGGAAACCGCGTCCAAAATCGCCTCGCGCCCCTCGTCCTTGGTGTCGTTCAGGAGCGTCCACGCCCTCTGCAACGCCGCAGGCCCAAGGTAATCTTTGTTGCCCGCCACCGTATCACAGGCTGCATAGCAGACCGAGCAGTTGATGCATTCGATCCCGGCATTGGCCTCCACCCTTCCGGCGCTTTCCTCATCCACGGGGGCGATTGGATCATCGCGAGTCAGCGTGCCATGATGCACGCCCTCGGCGGCGGTCCATTTGTCAAAGAACGGGTCCATATCCACGGCAAGGTCTTTGATGACGGGCAAGTTGCGCAGCGGCCCAATCGTCACCTCGTTGCCGTCCAACACCTTGTTGATGTGGGTGCGACAGGTCCAGCGCGGCACGCCGTTTACCATCATCGCGCAAGACCCGCACATGCCGACCCGACACGCGAAACGGTAGCTGAGCGTCGGGTCCGCGTTTTGCTGCACCCATGATACGACATCCAACACCGTTTGGCTGTCATAGGCGGGCACCTCGAACACATCTTCGCCGTCCGGGCCGCGTTCGATTGTGACTTTCAGCACATCTGTCGTCATGGTGGCTCGCATCTTCCAAAGGGGCTTGCTTTGTGCGCAGTATAACAGGCAACATTACTTTATGAACGTGATATCTCGTTTACGTTTCTGTAAGACTTTCTAACATTGAAATGTCGGAGCTCCAATGGCCACCTCCCTCCCAGACCTCCTGTCGGCCCGCTATAGCGACGCGCCTGAAACGCCGGATATCGCCGCTTTGCAGGGGATGGCCGCGCGGGGGTCGTGCCGCGACTTCACCGATCACCCGGTGCCCGACGCTCTGTTGCAAACGCTCTGCGCCGTGGCCCTTGCCTCGCCCACCAAAAGTGACCTTCAACAACGCGATATCATTCTGCTGAAATCGGCTGAGTGTCGCGCGAGTCTGGCGCAGTTGGTCAGTGGACAGGCGTGGGTTGCTAGTGCGCCGATGATCGCGATCTTCTGCGGCAATAACCGTCGCCAACGGCTGCTGCACCAGTGGCACGACGTGCCCTTCGCCAACGACCACCTTGATGCGCTGGTCAATGCCGCCGCCGACGCCGCCATCGCGCTGGGCGCTTTCGTTACGGCGGCCGAGGCCGTGGGCCTTGGGTGTTGCCCGATCAGCGCCGTGCGAAATGAGGCGCAGGCAGTGTCCGAGATGTTGCACCTGCCCGATCACGTGTTTCCCTTCGCGGGCCTTGCCATCGGCTTCCCCTCGGCGCCGCCGCCAATCTCCAAACGCCTGCCCCTTGCCGTGACCGTCCACACAGATCGCTACACAGAAGACGGGCTGCGAAAGGCGGTCGCAGACTACGACACGACACGCCCCTATGCCGCCCAACGGTTCCCGGACCTGTTCGGCATGTCAGACACCTACGGCTGGTCGGACGATAAAGTGCGCCAATACAGCCAGCCCGAGCGTGCCGATTTCGGGGCGTTCATCCGCGCCAAAGGCTTCACGCTGGACTAATGGCGCAGGCGGCTTAGCGGGTTTCCAGATAATCCAGAAACTTCATCCAACGGATGACGTGCTTCATCCCCATCACCTTGAGGTTGCGCAGCGGGATGCCTGCCACCTTGGTGACCGGGAAGGGCAAGTCTTTGGGCGCGGCCCCCAGAATGCGCTCCGCCATGACGCGGCCCATGACATTGGACATCGCCACGCCGCGTCCGTTGTAGCCAAGGCCCACGATCAGGCCCGCTTGCGGCTCGTGCAGGTGGGGCAGGTGGTCTTCCGTCACCGCGATGTTGCCGCCCCATTTGTGCGTCCAACGCACCCCTTCCAGCTGAGGGAACACCCGCACCGCGTCTTTCATCAGCCAGTCAAACCCCTTCATGCCGCCCTTGCCGTCCGGCTCTCCGTGGCCGCCATAGACCATGCGGTTGTCGGGCTCTCGGCGGGCGTACATGATGACCCTCCGACTGTCCGAGATCGTGTGCCCTTGGGGGAGGATATCCCCGATCACATCGTCGGGCAGGGGGTCGGTGGCGATCTGAATCGGGGTGATGGGGAAGATCGACTTTGCCAGATTCTTCACCAAACCGTCAGAATATCCGTTGGTGGCCACCACCACCCAATCGCTGCGCACCTTGCCGCCCTCGGTCTGGGTCAGCCATGTGGCGCCGTCCCTGGAAATCGCGCTTACGGCGGTTTGGCCAAACACTTCTACCCCGCGGGCCTTGCCAGCGGCGGCCAACCCGCGCACGAACATCAGCGGATGCACCGCGCCGCCTTTGGGGTTGAGCGTGGCCGTGCTGTAGGCGCGGCTGCCCGACAGGGTGGCGACCTCGTCTTGGTCAATCACACGCATGTCCGCCCCCACGGCGTTCCAATCGGCGATATCGGCCTTCGCCTTGCGCTGGGCGGCCTTGGAGTGATGCACCCTCAGCCAACCGTTCTGCCTTGCCTGACACTCTATCTGATAGGTGTTAATCAGCGAAAACACCTCATCGGCTGATCCCAGGGATTGCGCGGCCAACTTCTCAAACGCTTGACGCCCCACGATCTTTTCCACCGTTGCGGGGGCGTTGAAGGGCAGCATCGGGTTCACCTGCCCGCCCGTGCGCCCAGACGCGCCAAAGCCCACGTCGCCCGCGTCCAGCACGATTACCCGCATTCCCGCCTCGGCCAAAGCCAGCGCGGCACGCAGCCCCGTGTAGCCCGCGCCGATTACGGTCACGTCGGCTTCCCGGTCTTGGGTGAGCGGCGGGTTGGGGGTCTCTTCGGGGGCGGTGGTCTTCCAAAGGGATTGCGGCCAAGGCAATGCGGTCGTCATCGGCTTGTCTCTGTCTTGGGGCAGGGGCTTAGATGCAGGGGCGTCGGGGCAGGGGCTTGGAGCAAGGCAATACTGCGCCCCGACAGAGGGGCGTCAAGACCTTGTGGTCATAATTTTGAGCGCAACGGTCTCATTGATTGAGACAGTCTATTTTGCGGGCGACAGGGCATCTGGGCAGTTTTTGCCCCCGAATTGGCCCTATAGAATTTTCTTGACGCAAAGAAACCTCACTGCCTAGCTGTTGCCGAGCGGGGCTTATGTTCCGTTGACTGAACATGGTGAAGCGATGCGAACAGAGGCCGGGAAAACTCGGACAGGCGCGACGCGATTACCGAACAACAAGACGATCCCGACAGGAGAGACCAAATGAAAAAGACAATCGCATCGCTGCTCGCGGGCACCGCGATCCTTGCGTCCGGCCAAGCTGCTCTGGCAGACGGTCACGTAGAAGAAATCACCGTTGCTTACTTCCTTGAATGGCCGCTGCCTCTGTACGACGCATGGGCCAACGGCGAGTTTGAAGAAGCCATGGGCATCGACCTGAACTGGGTCTCCTTCGAGACCGGTACAGCCATGTCCGCCGCCATGGCATCGGGCGACGTGCAGATCGCCGTTTCCCAGGGCCTGCCGCCCTTCGTTGTGGCCGCTTCCGCCGGTCAGGACATCGAAGTGATCGACGTTGCCGTGACCTATGCTGACAACGACAATTGTGTTGTCCGCTCGGACCTGGAAATCGACGCCGAGAACGCGTCCGAGCTTGCCGGCCGCCGTGTTGCTGTGCCGCTCGGCACCGCCGCCCATTACGGCTTCCTGCGCCAGATGGACCACTTCGGTGTTGATCTTGCCGGATTGGAAATCGTTGACATGGCGCCACCGGAAGGTGCGGCGGCTCTGTCTCAGGGCGCTGTGGACTTCGCCTGTGGCTACGGCGGCGGTCTGTCGCGCATGTTGGAATACGGCAACGTGCTTCTGACCGGTGAAGAAAAGACCGAGCTTGGCATTCTGGTGTTCGACGTGATCGCAGCCCCGGCTGAGTTCGTGGCCGAGAACCCCGATCTGGTCGCCCAGTTCCTGGCCGTGGGTCAAGCCGCCAACGACCGTTGGAACAGCAACCCCAACGACGAGATGCTGGCAAATATCGCGAGCGCCGCCGGTATGGAACTGGATGCTGCCCGTGGCGCCATCGGCACAATGGGTTTCCCATCGGCTGAAGAAGTGCTTGGCCCGATCTGGATGGACGGCGGCATGGCCGAGTTCATGGGCGGCGTGGCAAACGTCTTCGTGGAAGCAGGCTCCATCGACGCTGCGCTGGACGACTACACCGACCGCGTAAACGCCGGCCCGCTGACCGAAGCTGCGGCAAACTAAGCGCAAGGCCCACTCTTTGGGCGGGGGTCCGGTCACCGGTTTCAGGGTGGCCGGACCCCTACTTCGCTTCCAACACCTACTTATGACACGGAAGGGCCGCAGATGACCGGCTTGGCCATTCGCAATATCTCCATGCGCTTCGATATCCCCGGCGGCGGGGCGGTGCAGGCGCTGCAAGATGTCTCCCTCGACATTAAACAGGGTGAAATCATGTCTGTCCTTGGCCCCTCGGGCTGCGGCAAGACTACACTTCTCAACATCGTTGCCGGTTTCCTTGCGCCCACCGAAGGCGTGATTGAGCTCAACGGCCACGAGGTCCACGGCCCCGATGCCGAACGCGGCATGGTGTTCCAGAAGGGCGCCTTGTTTGAATGGATGTCGGTGCGCGAAAACGTCAGCTTCGGCCCTCGGATGAAGGGGCAGCGCGAAGCCGAATACGGTGCCAACGTGGACCACTTGCTGGATATCGTCGGCCTGCAAGACTTCAAGAACAAGGCCATCTACGAGCTTTCGGGTGGGATGCAGCAGCGTGTGGCCCTGGCCCGCTGTCTGGCCAACGATCCCGACGTGATCTTGATGGATGAACCCCTGGGCGCGCTGGACGCGCTGACCCGCGAGAAGATGCAAAGCCTTGTGCTGAAGCTGTGGAAAGAGACGGGCAAGACCATCATCCTGATCACCCACTCCGTTGAAGAGGCGCTGCTTCTGGGGGAACGTCTGATCGTCATGGCTCCGCGTCCCGGCCGTATCCACAAGGAATACCAACTTCCCTTTGCCGATGAAGGCGTGGACGCCGACCTGCGCGATGTGAAGAAGAACCCCCGGTTCGCAGAGGTGCGCGAGGAAATTCTGGGCATGATCTGGGACATGGAAGAAGAAATTATGGGCCGGACGGAGGCAGCATCATGATCCCACTGCTCCTTTATATCGCGATCTTTATCGCCTGCTTCTACGCCGTCCGCCTGATCTCTGGCGGGGCAAAGCGCACCGGGTATACGGCGCTCAAGACCGTGACCTTTGGCGACGAAAGCGCCGTGACGCCGAACCGCTGGGCCTCGGTCCTGTCGATCATCACGCTGTTCTTCTTGTGGGGCACGTTCACGGGCTCGGTCATCGTGCCGTCGCCTCTGCACATGCCGGGCCCGCCCTTGGGCGAGCATACGTTCACCCACACGGTTCAGGATGCCGAAGGAAACACCGATGACGCAACCGTCACCTTCCTTCTGTACCAGACAACCGTAGACGCCGAAGGCAACGAATCCGCCGAGCCCGAGCCCCCCGTGGTCGATCCCGGCGATGGCTTCGCCCTGAACGACTCTTTGGTGATCGAGGCTTACGGGTCCGAACTGGCCCCCCTGCAAAACAACGATGTTCTGACCCGGGACGATGGCACCAGCATCATCGCGGTGAACGGGCAACCGATCGCGCCCGGCGATCGGCTGGAGTTCGACTTCGGCACGCTGGCCATGTCTACGCGTGGGTCGATCAACATCTCTCCCGCGCAGGGCATCCAGATGGAGCCGATCTGGCTTCCGCCTCCAGAGGACGTTTTCAACCGGTTCCTGGAGATCAGCTGCATCAACAAGTTTTGGGAGCGCGGCGTCCCCATGGCAGAGCGGTGGAGCAACTTCACCGGATGCGAGGGTTTCCGCAACTACTCGCTTTGGGAACACTTGGGCTTCTCGCTCTACCGTGTTGTCGTGGGCTTCCTTTTGGGCGCACTGGTCGGCATTCCCTTGGGCTACGCCATGGGCCTGTCCAACTGGGCACGGGGCTGGTTTGACCCCATCGTGGAGTTCATGCGCCCGGTGCCGCCGCTTGCGCTGATCCCGCTGGTCATCATCTGGGCCGGTATCGGTGAAAACGGAAAGGTCGTGCTGCTGTTTCTGGCCGCCCTTTGGATCATGGCGATTGCCGCGCGTTCCGGCGTGTCTGGGGTCAACCTGTCGAAGGTCCACGCGGCCTATTCGCTGGGTGCCAGCAAGGCGCAAATCATGCGCCACGTGATTATCCCGAACTCCTTGCCCGAAATCTTCACCGGGGCCCGTGTTGCGATGGGCGTGTGTTGGGGCACGGTTGTGGCCGCAGAACTTGTGGCGGCGGTGCAGGGGGCCGGCATGATGATCATGGTCGCCTCGCGGTTCCAGCTCACGGATATCGTGATCTTGGGCATTATCCTGATCGGCATGATCGGCTTCGGCATCGATATCCTGATGCGCATGGCCGAGAACAAACTCGTGCCTTGGAAGGGGAAGAGCTAGCGCTCAAGTAGCCGAAGGCGGTAGCGCATGAACCGGCGCTCAAGCAGCCGTCAGGCGGTAGCGGAATAAGCACAGGCGTTGGCCCCGGATACGGGCCAGCGCCTTTCTACTGTCCCACCACAACCTCTGCCGGGGCGCGGAACACGAAGCTATCGGCACCGTAGGCATCTGCGGCCCAGTCATAGGGGCCGTGCGTGGGGGCGGGCTTGGCGGTGTTCGCGACTTCGGTCAGTTCCATTGTCGGAAAGACGGGCTGCGGCGCGGTGTAATCTGTTGTTTCCAACATTCTGTGTCTCCTTGTTATTCTGTTTGCGGACCGCTCTCTGTGCGGTGTTAAGCTTTTCTCCATCAATCAGATGGCGCAAACCGGGCCTAGGCCGGGTCAAAACTGTGATTGGATTTGGGGAAATTGAGACTTTCCACGACACTCCGATTAAAAGTGTCCGCAGTGCTCCTTGTTTCACTGGGGCGTATCCATTTCCGGCCCGCAGCGCCCCTGACTTCGGGCAGTCGCCTTTAAGCCGATCTGCTGCTAATCCATCCCCATGACCGAGCAAGCCTTCCACCCGTCGCGATTCCTTCCCTACCTGCTGAACCAGGCGGCCGAGGCATCGAGCCGGGAATTTCAGGCCTACTATCGGTCGCGCTACGGCATGTTGAGGGCCGAATGGCGGGTGCTGTTTCATCTGGGGTGCTACGGCGAACTTTCGGCAAAGCAGATTTGCGAAAAGGCCTCGATCCACAAGACCAAGGTCAGCCGCGCGGTTGCCGCCCTGGCCGAGAAACGCTTCCTCACCCGGCGCCCCAGTGACGCCGACCGCCGGATCGAGGTTCTATCCCTGACCCCCGCCGGAAACGCCGCGTTCAAGGATCTGAGCCGCGCCGCAGAAGGGTTCGACGCCAAGCTGTTGGCGCGCCTTGATCCCGCCGAGGTCGAGGCCCTGCGCCGGGCGCTTCTGGTACTGTCAGATCCCGCGCCTTGAGGCCGAGCGAATCGCGCTTTCGCGAAATCGGACGAAAATTTGCCTCGTGCCGCGAAAATTACTGAACGCAAATTGATATACCATTGATATACCCCCAAAGCCCCTCAGCAACGCCAAACGCCCCTGAGCGGGGGGATTGTTATATCCCTCTCACGTTCCGCGTTGAGCCGCGAAAATAGGGCCTTCGATAACCTGTGGACGGAGAGCTCGCATGTCTTCTATCGTCACGCAAAAGACGAAAAATACAGGACCACCAGATGGACTCTATGGGAGGATTCCAATGACCAAACTGCACACACTGCGGCTTACTTGTGCTGCGACTGCCTTGATGGCGGCAGGCACCGCTTCTGCTGATGATATCACGTTCCTGTGCTACCAAGATGGCAACGAATGCGATGTCTACGCGTCGATCGCGGAAACCTTTAACGCCGAGACAGGTCACAATGTTGTCGTGGATACCGTCAGCTATGAAGTGATCCGCGATCAGTTGGAAAACCAGCTGCAAACAGGCGCCGCCCCTGATGTGGCACGCATTACCAACACAGGCGGTCTGAACCCCTATTACCTTGACCTGACGCCCTATGTGGACGCCGCATATTTCGAAGAAAACTACGGCGCGGCTCTTCCATGGTATCGTGCGCCCGGTGGCGAAGATCGGGGCATTTACGCTTGGCCTTCGCAGTTGACCGTGACCGGCCCCTTCGTGAACGCTACCATGTTCGACGACGCGGGCGTGGACATGCCCGGCGATGGCGCGACGTGGGATGATTGGGCTGCCGCCCTAGAGGAAGTGCAAGAGACGCTCGGCATGGATGCGGCTTTAGCAATGGATCGGACCGCGCACCGTTGGGCGGGGCCAGCGTTCTCGTATGGGGCGCAGTTCTTTGACGACGCAGGAGAGCCGATCCTCGTGGACGATGGCTTCCGCGCCTATGCAGAAACCTTTGTGGGTTGGCACGAATCCGGCCTGATGCCCGCCGACGGTTGGCCCGCAGGTACAGGCACAGCGTTCCGCAACGCCGCGCCATTGTTCCTTGATGGATCTGTCGCCATGCACATGTCTGGCTCGTGGATGATCGGCAACTATGCCGAGAACATCACAGACTTTGAATGGCGTGCGGTGCCGGCGCCTTGTGGCCCCGGCGGTTGTGGCGCAATGCCCGGCGGTGCCGGTGTTGTGGCGTTCGAATCCACCGAGCATCCAGAGGCAGCAGCGGCATGGATTGCCTATCTCGCTCAGGCCGATAACGCAGAGCGTGTCGCGGCCGAGACGCTTTCGATCACCGCGCATCAGGGCCTTCAGGCATCTGGTGTTGACTACGGCGATGCCGACCCAACCGTTGCGCAGGCACTGTCGACCTTTGCAGGGTCCATCGGCGTTGCCGCGGAAACCACTCCACAGGCCTATACGTTCATCGGCTATCCCCAGAACTTCGTGATCTACGGCGTTGTGCCAGATTACATCACGCAGGTTATCACGGGCGAAATGTCCTTGGATGACGCTCTGGCCGCCATCGACGCGGATGTTGCCGCGCAGATCGCGGAATAAGGCTGGGAAAGGGTCAGGCCGATGTGGACGGCGATTGAGAATGCCTTCGCAGGTTCGTCCTGGCCCTTGGCTTTCCTTGTTTACCTCATCGTGGGGGCGGTCATTGCCCGCCCCTCCGGCACCCTCGGCTCTCGCGCCATGGCCGTGCTAGGCTGGCCGATTGAGCTGGCCCAGAAGATGCGCGGTCACGGGCCTTTGCCGTATCTTTTCCTGCTACCTAACCTCTTGGTTTTCGGCGTTTTCACCTTCGCGCCGTTGTTCATCAACGTGGGCTTCTCGGTGACCGAGGGCCAATCCATCAACTTCGCGGATCGCCCCTTTGCCGGCACGGATAACTGGCAACGCCTGTTGGCTGAAACGCAGATTGACACCGGTAATCCCAATCTGGAGGACGACCAATTCTACCGCGCCGTCATGGACACGAGCGTGTTCGTGATCTTTCAGGTGCCGATCATGGTGCTGTTCTCACTGATTACCGCGCTGGTGCTGAACCGCGATATCGTGGCCCGTGGCCTGTGGCGCTCGATCTTCTTTTACCCCGTCATGTTGTCGCCCGTCGTTGTCGGCTTTCTGTGGACGCTGATCCTGAAACGCCAAGGCGTGCTGTCAATCACCCTGATGGAATGGGGCTGGATCGAGGAACCGATCCAATGGCTGGTGGACCCTGCGTGGACGATGTTCTGGTCCGTCTTCGTGTTCACTTGGGCGCATCTGGGCTTCTACATGCTGATCCTTCTGGCAGGCCTGCAAGCGATCCCCTCGGATCTCTATGAAGCCGCCGAGATGGACGGCGCGTCGCCTTGGCGGGTCTTGCGCAAGATCACTCTGCCGCTGTTGATGCCGACGCTACTGGTCGTCACCGTCTTGTCGCTTATCAAGGCATTCCAGGCGTTTGAGGAGCTTTACGCCATGCAGGTCGGCTGGATCTCCATCGTCGCCTACATCTTCGAGACCGCAGGCCTGCGCGGGAACCCAACGCCCAACGGGCTTGGCATCGCGGCGACGGCTTCGCTTATCGTTGCAGGCGCGTTGGCGATCTTCTCGATCATCCAAATCTTCCTCAGCGGAAGGAACGCCCGATGACCGCCCTTTGGGATTTCCTGTCGCGCACCAACGGTCGCGCCAAGTTGAGCTGGACGGATTGGCTGTCCTACGCCTACTTGATTTTCGGCTTCCTGATTATCCTTGTTCCCGTGGTATGGCTTGGCCTGAACTCGGTCAAATCGCAGTTCCAGATCGAAAGCCAGGACCTGTCGCTGCTACCCGGCGACTTCGACCGCGTGGCGCGGGCCACCGTGAATGGACCCGAGGGGCGAGAGATCTTTATCATCGCGGACCTGCCCGATTGGGTGCTGAACTGGTCGGATCTGAGCGCCGAAGAACAAGCCGCCCAAGACGTGAACGGGTTTCTGGCGGGATACGAGGGCAACGCGCTTTACGCCCTACGCTCGCACCTTGGCCAAGTCTCCGCAGCTGCGAGGAGGCAAATCGCCGAGGAGGGGCTGCCAGAATGGCTGAACCGCTACGGCGCGTTGACGCCGCAGGCGCGAGAAGCGTTTGATCTGGACTCCGTCGCCGCGTCTCTGTCCCCCGATCAGGCGCGGTTGATCCTCGAATATCTGGGTGTTGATCCCTATCAGCCCAACCGCATCGTCACCCAAGCCCTTGTGACCGCGCCCCATCCCGAAACCGGAGAGGTCATGGAATGGGCGATCCCCAATCCCAACGCGTCCTCTGCCTTCTTCCCCGGTCGTGCGGTTAATGGCGACGCCAGCCAAGTCGTGCGCCTGCCTGCGGAAAGCGTCACCGCCAACCGCACCATCGCGCCGTCCTGGGGCAACTACTCTGAGCCGCTCACCGGCACCGCTTACGGCGTCAACGTGGACTTCGCGACCTGCATTACCAACTCTGTGCTCGTCACCGTCATCGCGACGCTGATGACCCTGCTGATCAACTCCATGGCCGCTTTTGCGCTGTCGAAATACACGTTCAAGGGCCAAACGCTGTTCCTCGTCGTGATCCTCGCCACCCTCATGGTGCCCGCCACGATCACTCTGGTGGGGGTGTTCAAGGCGATCAACGCGACGGGGCTGTCAGGCAGTATCTGGGGCGTCATCATCCCCGGCGCGGCCACGCCCGCGGGCGTCTTCCTGCTCCGCCAGTACATGCTGACGATCCCCGATGAACTGCTAGAGGCCGCCCGCATGGACTCTGCCTCCGAATGGAAGGTCTACTGGCGCATCGTCCTGCCCCTCGCGCTTCCCGCCATTGCGGCGCTTGGAATCCTTAGCGTGATCTGGCGCTGGAACGACCTGATCATTCCCATGGTCGCCATCGCCACCAATACCGACGCCTACACCATTCAACTGTGTCTGCTGGAATTCCGCGGCGAGCATATCAGCCAGGAACATTACCGCCTTGCGATGACGGTCGTGTCGCTGATCCCCACGACGCTCGTTTTCGTGTTCCTCCAGAAATACATCACCACCGGTATCGCGAATACCGGCATGAAATAGATGCCCTCAAGTAGCGAAGCGGTAGGGCGTAAAAGAAAACCCGCGCTCAAGTAGCGAAGCGGTAGGGCGTAAAAGAAAACCCGCCCTCAAGTAGCGAAACGATAGCGCATAGAAAGTTAAACCATGGCCCTGTTAGAACTGCGCAATGTGAAGAAAGCCTACGGCGAGGTGGAGGTCATCCACGGCGTCGATATCACCGTGCAATCCGGCGAGTTCTGCGTTTTCGTCGGCCCCTCGGGCTGCGGGAAATCCACGCTTTTGCGGATGATCGCGGGGCTGGAGCCGATCACATCGGGCGAGATTGCCATTGATGATGAGGTGCTTAACGACGTCGCCGCCTCCAAGCGCGGGCTGGCGATGGTGTTTCAAAGCTACGCGCTTTATCCGCATATGTCCGTGCGCAATAACCTGTCGTTCGGGCTGGAAAACATCGGCATGGACCGCGCCGAGATTGACCAGCGCGTGGGCGAAGCCGCCCGCATGTTGCAGATCGACGACTACCTCGACCGCCGCCCCGGCCAGCTATCGGGTGGCCAGCGCCAGCGCGTCGCCATCGGTCGCGCCGTGGTGAGGGAGCCGCGCGTATTCCTGTTTGATGAGCCGCTCTCCAACCTCGACGCGGAACTGCGCGTCGCCACAAGGGGCGAGATCAGCGAACTACATCAACGTCTTGGAAACACGATGGTCTACGTGACCCACGACCAGGTGGAAGCCATGACCATGGCCGACAAGATCGCCGTTTTGCGTGCCGGGCGTCTAGAACAATTCGGCCCCCCGCTCCAGCTGTTCAACGCCCCCGCCAACCGCTTTGTGGCGGGTTTCATCGGGTCGCCCAAGATGAACTTCATCCGCGGCACGATGGGCGAGAACGGCATGTTCGTATCCGAAGGCGGGGCGTTTGTGGGGCTGGACGAGAGCCGCTTCAACACCCGACCCGGACAAGCAGTGGAACTGGGCGTGCGCCCAAGCCATACCAACCCCGCCGACGGCGAAGGCGTGCCCCTGCACGTGCGCGCGGTAGAGCAATTGGGCACAGAGACCTTCGTTTACGGGGCCGTGTCGGGATCAGATGATTTTGCCATGCAATTGCCCGGTCAAGTTCACATTCAGGCCAAGACGACGCTTCAGGTCGAGATTGACGCCTCAGCCGCGCATCTTTTCGATCTTGAGACAGGTCTAAGCTGCGCCAAACCCCAGACCGCGTCCTGACTGCGCCTTGACATGGGCCGTGGAACGTTCCAATTATCGCGAAATAGGAACGTTCCAATTTTGTCGGGAGAGCATCATGCGTTGGGGATTGATCGGGGCGAGTACCATCGCGGCAGAGCATATGATCGGAGCCATTCGCGCCTCAGGCGGGGAGGCGGCAACGGTCCTCAGCTCCAGCGCTGACCGCGCCGCCAGCTACGCCAAGACCCACGCCATCGGCAAAGGCGTGACCGATCTGGAGGCGGCGATGGACGGGGTGGATGCGGTCTACATCTCTACCACCAACGAAAAGCACCTGCCCCAAGCCATGGCCGCGATCAAGGCGGGCAAGCACGTGCTGTGTGAAAAGCCTCTGGCGATGAGCGTTGCCGATGCCGTGACCATGGTGAACGCGGCGCAAGCGGCGGGCGTTACCTTTGGCACCAACCACCACCTTCGCAACGCCGGCAGCCATCTGGCGATCCGCGAATTGATCGAGACGGGCCGCATCGGCACCGTCTTGTCCGTGCGCGTCTTCCACGCGGTCCACCTGCCGCCGCACCTGCAAGGCTGGCGCATCGACAATCCCGCCGCTGGCGGTGGCGTCATCCCCGATATCACCGTCCACGACGCCGATACCGTGCGCTTCCATCTGGGCGAAGACCCGGTGGATGTGGTCGCCATGAAGACCGCGAGCGGCATGGGCCAAGGGGTGGAAGACAGCGCTATGTCGGTCTGGTCCATGCCCTCGGGCGCGATGGTTCACACTCACGAAAGCTTCACCCACCGCTTCGCCGGATCGGGGATCGAGGTGCATGGCACCGAAGGCTCGATCATCGCGCGGGGCGTCATGACGCAGCAGCCGGTGGGTGAGGTCACCTTGCGGTTCGAGGGCGGCGAGCAAGCCGTCGAATACGCGACCCACGGTCTCTATGACCGTGCCGTGGACCTGTTCACCAAGGCCTGCGCCGGTGAGGGAAGGCCCGCAGCGGACGGCGTCGACGGTGTGAAATCTCTGGCGGTGGCCGAGGCTGTCGCAAAGGCTGCCGAAACCGGCCAGCGCACTGCCGTTGATTATGGCGGGGTCTGAGATGTCGAAGGTTGTCACAGGGGCACAAGCGGCCGCCCGGATCAAGGACGGCGCGGTGGTGACCGTGTCCGCCAGCTCTGCGCTCGGCTGCCCTGATGCGGTTTTGCAAGCCATCGGCGCGCGGTACGACGCGGAAGGTGCGCCGCGCAACCTGACGACCCTGCACCCCATTGCGGCGGGGGACATGTATGGCGTCAAGGGTGTGGACCACATCGCCAAGGACGGCTTGCTGGCGCGGATTATCGGCGGCAGCTATCCCTCGGGGCCGTCGTCCCTGCCGATGCCCGCGATCTGGCAGATGGTGGTAGACGACCGCGTGGCGGCCTACAATGTGCCCTCGGGCATCCTCTTTGACATGCACCGCGACGTGGCCGCGCGCCGTCCCGGCGTGTTGACACAAGTGGGGCTAGAGACCTTTGTGGACCCGATCCGCGAAGGCTGCGCCATGAATGCGCTTGCGGCGGAAACGCCCATCGTCCACCGCACCGAATTCGCGGGCGACACGTGGCTCCACTTCCCCAATATCGTGCCTGATGTGGCCATCATCCGCGCCACCACGGCAGACGAAAACGGCAACCTGACCTATGAACACGAAGGCGCGTATCTGGGCGGGTTGGATCAGGCGATTGCCACGCGCAACCACGGCGGCCTGGTCATCGCGCAGGTCAAGCGTGTGACAGCGGCGGGCAGCCTGCGGCCCCATGATGTGCATGTGCCGGGACATCTGGTGGATATGATCGTGGTCGACGCCGATCAGAAACAGACAACGGAAACCCCCTATGATCCCGCGATCAGCGGAGAGGTGATGCGCCCGTGGGACAGCTTTGCCTTGGCCGAGCACGGTGTCGAGAAGATCATCGCCCGCCGCGCCGCGATGGAGCTGAAGCGCGGCATGACCGCCAACCTCGGCTTCGGCATATCGGCCATGGTGCCCCGTGTTCTGCTAGAAGAAGGTGCCCATGACGCCGTCACTTGGGCCATCGAACAAGGCGCCGTCGGCGGGATGCCCCTGACCGGGTTCGCGTTCGGCTGCGCCTCGAACGCCGATGCCTTCGTGCCGTCCCCTCAGCAATTCAGCTACTTCCAAGGCGGCGGGTTTGACGTGTCCTTCCTGTCGTTCATGGAGGTGGACGTGGACGGCAACGTCAACGTCTCCAAGCTTGGGAAAAAGCCTTACCTCACAGCGGGGTGCGGCGGCTTCGTGGACATCACCGCCAACGCCCGAAAGATCGTGTTCAGCGGCTATTTCGAGGCGGGCGCTCAGCTCGATATCACCGACACTGGCCTGCATGTCTCCAAGCCCGGCAAGTTCACCAAGATGGTGGACGCGGTGGAGCATGTGACCTTCGCGGGCCGCCGGGCCCGGGCGCGGGGGGCAGAAGTGCTTTATATCACCGAGCGGTGCGTCATGGTTCTGGGTGACAGCGGCCTGATCGCGACCGAGATCATGCCCGGCATCGACCCGGACCGCGATATCATCGCCGCCAGCCAAGGCCGCGTCAGCATCGCGGACGACGCGAAAACCTTGCCGCTATCGTTGCTGCAAGACGCACCAATGGGGATCGCATTATGAGCGCAGTACATCTTTCCATCGACGGGGCCATCGCCCGGATCACGCTGGACAACCCGGCCAAGTTGAACGCGTTTACCGGCGCGATGCTGCAAGAGCTGGACGCCGCCTGCGCGACCCTTGAAACCTCGCCGCTGGTGCGCTGCGTTCTGATTACCGCCAAGGGCGACCGTGCCTTCTGCGCCGGGGCCGACATCGCGGCTTGGGGGGCGCTTACGCCCACACAGTTTGCCCGCCTTTGGGTGCGCGAAGGCCACCGCATTTTTGACCGCTTGGCACGTCTGTCCATGCCAACAATCGCTGTGCTGGAAGGCCATGCCTTCGGCGGTGGGTTGGAATTGGCCGCCTGCGCTGACCTTAGGGTAATGGGCCCAGGCGTGACCCTTGGCTTGCCCGAAGCGCAGGTGGGCATCGTGCCCGGTTGGGGCGGCTGCACGCGCCTGTTGCGGTTGCTGCCCGAACCTGTGGTGAAGGACATGGCGCTGTTCGGCCGCCGGGTAAGCGCCGCCAAGGCAGAGGCCCTTGGCTTTGCGGAAGTCTCCGATACGCCGCTTGCGACGGCTCTTGCCATCGCCAAAGGCGCGATCTCGGCCTCTCCGCGTGCCCACGAGGTTGCAAAGTACCAGATCCACGCGGCTGTCGGCGAAGACCGAGGCGCGATGATCGAGGCGTTGGGCGGCGGCATGGTCGGCGCGACCGACGATAGGGACGAAGGCGTCGCCGCCTTCGCCGAGAAACGCTCACCTGATTTCCGAGGGACCTGACCCATGACAAAGATGACGATTATCCCCTCTGCCGGGGCCACGATGCCTGCACCCTTCGTGGGGCGGCATCTGATTGACGGTCAGTGGCGCGACAGCGCCGATGGGGCCGTGTCGGAACGGCACTCTCCGGCCCATGGCACCCATGTCAGCACCGCCGCCAAGGGCGGGGTGCCCGAGGCCGAAGCCGCGATAGCAGCGGCGCGGGCCACGTTTGATGCCGGCGATTGGGCGTTCTCCAGCGGGGCGTCGCGCGCGGCGATCCTGTTAAAGGTCGCCGATCTGATCGAGCGGGACCTGGACCGCATCGCCCTGTTGGAGACCTTGGAATCTGGCAAGCCGATCAGCCAGGCCAAAGCCGAAATCGGCGGCGCGGCGGACCTTTGGCGCTATGCCGCCAGCCTCGCGCGGATGGTGCATGGCGACAGCCACAACGCCCTCGGCCCGGACATGCTTGGCGTTGTGCTCAAGGAACCCATCGGCGTCGTCTCGATGATTACCCCTTGGAACTTCCCCTTCCTGATCGTCTCGCAAAAGCTGCCCTTTGCCTTGGCCGCGGGCTGCACGGCGGTCATCAAACCCTCGGAACTCACCCCCTCCACCACCTGCATTCTGGGCGAGTTTCTGATCGAGGCGGGCCTGCCCGCCGGTGTGGCGAACATCGTGCTGGGTTACGGCGATCCGGTGGGCGAGGTCCTGTCGACCGACGCCCGCGTCGATATGGTCTCCTTCACCGGCTCCACCGGGGTCGGCAAGCGCATTTCGGCGGCGGCAAGCGGGACGCTCAAGAAGGTCTCGCTGGAACTGGGCGGCAAGAACCCGCAGGTGATCTTCCCCGATGCGGATCTGGATCAAGCCGCCGACGCCATCACCTTCGGCGTCTATTTCAACGCGGGCGAATGCTGCAACTCCGGCTCTCGCATCATCGTCCATGAGGACGTGGCCGAGGAACTCACCGCCAAGGTCGTCGCCCTGTCGCGCAAGGTGCCCTTCGGCGATCCGCTGGACCCCGCGACGCAGGTCGGCGCGATCATCTCGCCCGAGCATATGGCAAAGATCGACGGCTATGTGCAGGGTGCCGTGGCCGAGGGCGCGACCCTCGCCATTGGCGGCGCGGCGTTGGATGTGGACGGCGTCGGCCCGCAGTTCTACCAGCCCACGGTGGTCACCAACCTGCGCCCCGATATGCCCATCGCGCGGGATGAGGTCTTTGGCCCGGTCCTTGCCGTGCTGACCTTCACAACCCTCGATGAGGCCCTAAGCCTTTGCAATGACGCCGCTTATGGCTTGTCTGCGGGCGTGTGGTCCAAGGATATGTCCACCTGTCTTTCTTTCGCCAGACGGGTGCAGGCGGGGACGGTCTGGACCAACACCTGGATGGACGGCTTCCCGGAAATGCCCTTCGGTGGCGTGAAGGAAAGCGGCCAAGGCCGAGAGCTGGGGCGCTATGGCCTGGAAGAATTCCTGGAGGTCAAAACCGTGCAAATGCGCATCGGGGACACCCGTCAACCTTGGGTCGCGGGGTGACCCGATTGCTCGAACTCGGGCATCAGCAGGTGCGTCAGCCCGTCCGGCGGGTTGCCCGCCATGCGGTGCAGAAGCATCTCGGACATTTTGTGGCCGGTCATGCGCAGGTCCTCAAAGACGGAATCGATGCGCGGGCGGATGTTGTCGAAGATCGGAGAGGCGCGTTTGGCAAAAATATCCGCATCGCGCCCCAAAACCGCGCCGCTGTCATACAGGGCCGACAGGGTCACAAGGGCCGTCACCTCGCCCACGCACACGTAGCCATCGGGCGGTGTGGCGGACAAACGGCTTTCGCGGGTGGCCCGCACAATGTCCTCGGACGAGCTATCAAGGGTCACACCTTCCATGATCTCATAATCAACGCCCGCCTCGCGCACGGCACTCAGAAAGCCGTAGCGCAGGTGTTGGGTGAAGGTGAATCGGTCCTCCGGCAGGATCATCGACAGGCGGGTGCGGCCCTTGGCGACCAGTCTTTCAACGGCAGTGCGGGCGAAAGCCTCGTTGTCGAAATCCACATAGGGGTGGGGCGTCGTGAACTCGGTACGGCCATGGCTGACGAAGGGGAAATTGGCCTCCATCAGCAATCGCACGCGGGGGTCAAACGCCTCGGTCCGGGTGAACAAGATGCCATCGGCAAGCTGGTTGCGCAGGATGTTGCGAACCGGGGCCAGGCGGTCCTCGCCCACTTGGTCAGGCACGACGTTCACGGAATAACCGGTGCCGCGCAACGCTTCGGTCATGCCGGCCAGAAATTCATGGGAGAAGCCAAGAAACTCGTGCTCGGTGTTCAGCAGCAATGTCACGACCTGGGTGCGCCCGGTACGCAGGCGGCGCGCCGCACGATCGGGCACGTAACCCGCATCAGCCGCCGCCTGTGCAACAGTGGCCCGGGTTTTTGCAGCGATTCGCGGATCGTCCGCCAAAGCCCGGGAAATCGTCGCCACAGAGAAGCCAGTGGCCTCGGCCAAAGAGCGCAGCGTCGGCTTGTCGCCAGTCTGTGTCAGGCCAATATCTCGGTCCATCGTGAAGGGTCGCCCAAAGTTCACATTCCGCATTGTATTACGCAGGATTTCAAACGTTACAATAGTGCAGATTGCTGCGCTCGTCATTTCTGCAATGCAGAAAACGCCAATGAAATATGCCGCAATGCGGCGAGATTGGCGGGTGTGCGTCGAAATTTCTGGTTGACTTGAACCGGATTTGTAACGTTTTAATTCTTACAGCCCCGGGAGGGGGATCGGTCAATTGGGAGGAAATCGAATGACCATGATGAAAAAACTCTATACGGGCGCCGCTGTCGTTGCGCTCTCGACCAGCGCTGTGATGGCGCAAGAGGTTGAAGTTCTGCACTGGTGGACATCGGGCGGTGAAGCCGCTGCGTTGAACGTTCTGCGCGAAGATCTGGCAGGCAGCGGCATCGGCTGGACCGATATGCCCGTTGCGGGCGGCGGTGGCTCTGACGCCATGACCGTTCTGCGTGCCCGCGTCACCGCAGGCGACGCCCCCACCGCCGTTCAGATGCTGGGCTTCTCGATCCAGGATTGGGCCGCGGAAGGCTCGCTGGCAAACCTCGACGCGCTGGCGGAAGAGCAGAACTGGAACGAAGTTGTGCCCGAGGCGCTGCAAGCGTTCTCCACCTACGATGGCCATTGGGTTGCAGCCCCGGTGAACGTCCACTCCACCAACTGGGTTTGGGCCAATACGGCGCTGATGGAAGAGCTCGGCATCGAGCAGCCCGAGACGTGGGAAGACTTCGTTGCGGCCATGCAGACGGCGCAAGATGCCGGTTACACGGCGCTGGCCCACGGCGGTCAGGCTTGGCAAGACGCCACTGTCTTCGATTCGATGGTGATGGGTGTTGGCGGGCCAGAGTTCTATCAGGCTTCCATGATCGATCTCGACCCCGAGGCGCTTGGCGGCGCGCAGATGGTTGAAGCCTTCGACCGGATGGCCACCCTGCGTGGTTTCGTTGACGACAACTTCTCGGGCCGCGACTGGAACCTGGCCTCGGCCATGGTGATCAACGGCGAAGCGCTGTTCCAGATCATGGGCGACTGGGCGAAGGGTGAATTCGTCAACGCCGGTCAAACCGCTGGCGAAGAATTCCAGTGCTTCCGCGTGCCCGGCACCGAAGGCACCGTGACGTTCAACTCGGACCAATTCGCCATGTTCGGCGTGGACGACGAAGGCGATCAGGCATCCCAGCTTGCCATGGCAACAGCCGTGATGAGCCCTGAGTTCCAGATCGCGTTCAACGTGGTCAAAGGCTCTGCGCCCGCACGGACCGACATCGACGCATCGTCCTTCGATGCCTGCGGTCAGGCGGCCATGGCCGATCTGGCAGCGGCTGGCGAAAGCGGCGGTCTGTTTGGGTCCATGGCCCACGGCCACGCCAACCCACCCTCCATCCAGAACGCGATGTTTGACGTGATTACGGCACATTTCAACGGTGAGTACGACTCCGCCACTGCGGCAGAGGAAATGGTCACAGCGGTTGAACTGAACCAATAATCACCAACCGGACTGGCCCCTTTCGGGGCCGGTCCATCCCCGTCGGGCGCCTCCTGTTTCCTGCCCGCCCGCAACTTCTTGTTTGACCTAAGGAGACGCTCCATGGCCGCAACCGATCCCATGCTATCTGGGGGCGCGGATTTCCGCACACGCCTGCAGAACTGGCTGCCCAAGATCGTGCTCGCCCCGTCATTCGCCGTGATGGTCCTGTTCGTCTACGGCTTTATCGCCTTCACGGTGTACCTCAGCTTCACCGGCTCGCGCATGTTGCCGAGCTTCGATCTGGTCGGTTTTCAGAACTACGAGCGTCTGTTCCGGGTGCGCCAATGGGACACGGCTATTATCAATCTGGGGATCTTTGCGGGCCTCTATATCGTCATCAGCACGATCATCGGACTTTTCCTTGCCATCTTCCTCGACATGAAAATCCGGGGCGAGGGCCTTTTGCGCCCGATCTTCCTGTACCCCATGGCCCTGTCCTTCATCGTGACGGGGACAGCCTGGAAATGGATTTTGGACCCCGCCATTGGGCTAGAGGTCACGGTGCAGCGCTGGGGGTGGGAAAGCTTTCAATTCGACTGGATCAAAGACAGCGACATGGCGATTTATACCATCGTGATCGCGGCCGTCTGGCAGTCGTCAGGCTTTGTGATGGCGATGTTCCTTGCAGGCCTGCGCGGGATCGACAACGAAATCCTGAAAGCGGCCCAGATGGACGGCGCCTCAAACTTTCAGATGTACCGTCGGATCATCCTGCCGCAACTGCGCCCGGCGTTCCTGTCGGCTTTCGTGATCCTGTCGCACCTCGCCATCAAATCCTACGACCTCGTCGTGGCAATGACCGACGGCGGGCCCGGCACCTCCACATGGCTGCCTGCCCTGTTCATGTATGAATACACCTTCACGCGAAACCAGATGGGGATCGGCGCAGCATCGGCTGTGATCATGCTGATGACCATCGCCGCGATCATGGTGCCCTACCTCTATGCAGAGCTGCGGGAGAAGAACTGATGTCGATTGCTTCCAACGATACCGTTATTCGGTCCTCCAAGGTAACGCGGGTGTTCCTGTACCTTGTCCTGGTGCTCTTCGCGCTGTTCTACCTGATGCCGTTGTTCATCATGGCGGTGAACTCGCTGAAACCGCTGGATGAGATTACCAGCGGCGGAATGCTGTCCTTGCCACGCAACTGGACGATCGAGCCGTGGTTGTCCGCCTGGTCCACTGCCCAGATCGGCGTGTCACCCACGGGGCTTCGGCCCTACTTCATCAACTCCATCGCGATGGCCGTGCCGGCGGTGGCGATCTCCACCATCGCGGGGGCGCTGAACGGCTACGTACTGACGAAGTGGCATTTCCGGGGCGCGACATGGGTCTTTGGGCTGCTGCTGTTTTCCTGCTTCATCCCGTTCCAGATCGTCCTGATCCCCATGGCACGTGTCTTGGGACTGCTGAACATCTCTGGCACGACCTATGGGTTGATCTTGGTCCATGTGGTCTATGGCATCGGTTTCTCGACACTCTATTTCCGCAACTACTACGCCGCCTTCCCGACCGAGCTGGTCCGCGCCGCCCAGATCGACGGGGCAGGGTTCTTCCAGATATTCTGGCGGATCATGTTGCCTTCGTCGGGGCCGATCATCGCGGTCTGCTGCATCTGGCAATTCACCAACATCTGGAATGACTTCCTGTTCGGCGCGTCCTTCGCGTCCGGCGGGGCCGCACCGATGACGGTCGCGCTCAATAACCTCGTGAACTCCAGCACCGGTGTGCGCGAATATAACGTTCACTTCGCGGGCGCCATCATGGCCGCCGCGCCAACTCTTCTCGTCTACATCGTGGCCGGTCGGTACTTCGTCCGAGGTCTCATGGCCGGCAGCGTGAAGGGATGAATTTTCGTACGAAAATTCGGGGGGACGATTCTTCGTACGAAGAATCCGTGCTCTCGATCACTGAAAGGACCTGATCCATGGGTTTTCTAGACATCAATAACGTCACCAAATCCTACGGCGCGGTGGAGGTTCTGCATAAGGTCGACATCCAGGTGCAGGAGGGAGAGTTCCTTGTCCTTGTCGGCCCATCGGGCTGCGGCAAGTCCACATTGCTCAACATGATCGCAGGGCTCGAAGGGATCACCTCGGGGGAGATCTCGATCAAGGACCGCGTCGTCAACGATGTGACGCCCTCCAAGCGCAACATCGCCATGGTGTTCCAAAGCTATGCTTTGTACCCGAACATGACCGTGGGCCAGAACATCACCTTCGGGCTGGAAATGCAGGGCACCCCCAAGACAGAGCGGGACGCGGCCATGGCCGATGTCGCCAAGCTGTTGCAGATCGAGAACCTCTTGGACCGCAAGCCCGGCCAGCTTTCCGGCGGCCAACGCCAGCGTGTCGCCATGGGCCGCGCTTTGGTGCGCGACCCCGATGTGTTCCTGTTTGACGAGCCGCTGTCCAACCTCGACGCCAAGCTGCGGGTGGATATGCGGACCGAGATCAAGAAGCTGCACCAGAAGCTTGGCACCACCATCGTCTACGTCACCCACGACCAGATTGAGGCGATGACCCTCTCCACCCGTATCGCCGTGATGTACGACGGCTACGTGCAGCAACTCGGCACCCCGAAAGAGATCTACGACAACCCCGCCAACCTGTTTGTGGCGACGTTTATGGGCTCGCCCGCGATGAATGTGCTGAACGCGCGTCTGATCGAGAAAGACGGCGTGATCCAAGCGGTGTTCGCGGGGGCTGACGGGGCCGATATCCACCTGCGGATCGAAGACGCGCCGGTGGCTTACCGCAATTACATCGACAGCGACGTGATGCTCGGCATCCGGCCCGAGGCAATCACGGATCCCGAAGGGGCCGACCGCAATGCACGCAACATTCAGACGATGACCAATACCGTTAGCGTCACCGAACCCGCCGGGGCTGATACCTTCGTGTCCACGACGCTTTCCGGCAAGGATTGCATCGCGCGGATGCGGGCGGACGCTGATGTTCACGCGGGCCAACCGTTTGAATTTGCGGTGAACATGGACAAAGCCGTCTTGTTTGACCCAAAGACTGAAGACCGCATTGCCTGAATGAACGGACCCGGGTGGAGACGCTCGGGTCTATTTTTTGCTTGAAATTGGAACGTTCCAAATCTAACAGGATGATCATGAACGACGCCGATATCATCATCGTGGGCTCTGGCATGGGGGGCGCGACGCTGGCCGCGGGGCTGGCGGCGACGGGCCTGCGCGTGTTGATCCTGGAGCGGGGGCAATTACTGCACGATTGCCCCGAGGCCCGCGATCCCCTGGCGGTATTCAAAACCGGCCACTACCGCCCGGACGAGACCTGGCTGTCCCCAGAGGGGACGCGTTTCGATCCCGGAAACTACGCCTATGTCGGCGGCAACTCCAAATTCTACGGCGCGGTGATGCTGCGCTACCGTGAGGCGGACTTCAGCCCGATCACCCATATGGGCGGCAGGACGCCCGGTTGGCCGATCAGCTATGAGGACCTCGCGCCATTCTACACGCGGGCCGAGGCGCTTTACCAAGTGCGGGGCCGTAGTGGCCAAGACCCGACAGAGCCGCCCCGTCAGGATTACGCGTTTCCGCCGATCCCCCATGAACCCGCCATCGCCGACCTCGCCGTGCGGCTTGGCCGCGCCGGTCTGCATCCGTCCCCCTTGCCGTTGGCGGTGGATCTGGAACGTTGGATGCAGCGGGGGCGCACCCCTTGGGATGGCTTCCCCGACACCACTGGCGGCAAGCTGGATGCCGAAAGCGCGGCCCTTGTAGCGGCTCTGGCGCACCCGAACGTGACCCTGCGCACCGGGGTCGAGGTCCGCCAGGTCGAGGTTGAAGGAACCCGTGTCACCGGCTTGCTGACGTCCGCGGGCCGGCTATCCGCACCCCGCATCGTGCTGGCAGCGGGGGCGGTCCATACGGCGGCACTGCTGTTGCGCTCGACCTCCGAGGCGCACCCAAACGGGTTGGCCAACCGCTCGGACCAGGTGGGGCGCAACTTCATGAACCACAACGCCAGCGCGGTGCTGGCGCTAAGCACGCGGCGCAATCGCTCGGTCTATCAAAAGACCTTGCAGTTGAACGATTGGTATCTGTCGGGCGGGCCTGACGGCGCGCCCTTGGGGAATGTGCAGCTCCTCGGGCGCGTCTCCGCGCCCATCCTCGCCGCGCAAACGAATTTACCAAGACCGCTGGCCAAAGTGATCGCGGACCGGGCGATTGATTTCTACGCCATGTCCGAGGATTTGCCGAACCCCGATAGTCGCGTCACCCTTCGCGGAGACGATATCGTGCTGGACTGGAAACGGTCAAACTTCGCCGCCCATCAGGCGCTGGTAGCAAAGCTGAAGACGACCCTGAAGCGCATCGGTTTCCCGGTGGTTCTGTCGCGGGCGTTTGATCGCCGTACGCCGTCCCATCAATGCGGCACGGCGCGGATCGGGAAGGACCCAAACCGCAGCGTTTGCGATGCGTTCGGCAAGGCCCATGACCTCGACAACCTCTACATCTGCGATGCCTCCTTGCTGCCGACCTCGGCAGCGGTGAACCCGTCGCTGACCATTGCCGCGCTGGCCTTGCGCCAAGCGGACCACCTCGCGATGACCCTGTCCGCCAACGGCGACACGACAGGGCTTGGAAAGGGCACGACATGAAAGCGCTTATCACTGGCGGCCAGCAGGGCATCGGCCTTGGGATTGCCACGGCCCTCCATAAGGCGGGGTGGGAAATTGCGGTCGCCTCCGAGGCGGCCTCGGCAGAGCTGCCGTTCCCGGCCAGCTATCACCAGCATGACGTGCGCGACATCGCCGCGATCCCGGCGCTTCTGGATGCGGTCGGCCCGATCACCACGTTGATTTCCAACGCGGGCGTGGGGGCGATGGTGCGGGGTGACATGCTTGAAATGACGCCGGAAAGCTACGACCGCTGCCAAGAGGTCAACACCCGTGGCGCGATCTTTCTGGCGCAAGCGGTGGCGAAACGGATGCTGGATATGCCAGCGGAGCCTTACCGCTCCATCACCTTCATCACCTCGGTCAGCGCGACAATCTTGAACCCCACACGCGTTGAATACTGCATCTCCAAGGCGGCCACGGCGATGGCGGCGACAGCTTTTGCGGAGCGTCTTGCGCCCCACAATATCGGCGTCTTCGACATCCGCCCCGGCATCGTCCAGTCGCCCATGACAGCCCCCGTGGCCGCGCGTTACGACGCCACGATCCCCGACATGGTGCCCATGGGCCGTTGGGGCGCGCCGCGCGACATTGCCGACGTCGTCGTGCCCTTGGCGCGGGGCGATTTCGCCTTTGCCACCGGTGCGCAAATTCCCGTGGATGGCGGCCTGTCCATCCAGAAGTTCTGAGGCGGTCCCATGGCTGAAGGTTACGATTTCATCATCATCGGCGGCGGCTCTGCGGGCTCTGTCATCGCGTCCCGGCTGTCGGAAAACCCCGATGTCCGCGTTTGCCTGCTGGAAGCCGGCGGGTCCGACCGCCACCCGTTTTTCCACCTGCCTGCGGGCTTTGCCAAGATGACCAAGGGCATCGGGTCCTGGGGCTGGAGCACGGTTCCCCAAGCCCATATGCAGGGCAAGGTTTTTACCTATACGCAGGCCAAGGTGATCGGCGGCGGATCGGCGATCAACGCGCAAATCTACACGCGCGGGCACCCACTGGATTACGACGAATGGCGGCAATTGGGGTGCGAGGGGTGGAGCTATGAAGATGTCCTCCCCTACTTCCGCAAGTCCGAGGGGAACGACACCTTTTCAGGCCGCTACCACGGACAAGACGGCCCCTTGGGGGTGTCAAAACCCATCGCGCCCCTGCCGATCTGTGAAGCCTATTTTGAGGCCGCCCGCGCGGTGGGCATTCCGTTCAACGAAGACGTGACCGGAGAGGTTCAGGAAGGCGCGGCCTACTATCAGCTCACCCAGAAGAACGCCCGCCGGTCCTCGGCCGCGATGGCGTTCTTGCACCCGAACCGGGGGCGCAAGAACCTGACGGTGAAACTCCGCGCGCAAGTGCGCCGCATCATCGTGGACCATGGCCGTGCCGCTGGGGTCGAGATGATGGACGGAACCCGCCTGATCGCCGACCGGGAAGTGGTGCTGTCCAGCGGGGCCATTGGCTCACCCCGGTTGTTGCAGCTGTCGGGCATTGGCCCCGCAGATCATCTACAAGAACTTGGGCTGCAAGTGGTGCTGGATCAGCCGCAGGTGGGCAGCAACCTGCAAGACCATCTGGACCTTTATTGCATTGCCGAGGTCTCCGGCCCCCACACCTACGACCGCTTCGCCAAACCGCACCTGAGCGTTCTTGCGGGGCTGCAATATCTGACGACGCGCAAGGGGCCTGTGGCGTCCAGCCTGTTTGAAACCGGCGGCTTCTGGTACGCAGACCCCGACGCGCGGTCCCCTGATTTGCAGTTCCACCTTGGCCTCGGGACCGGGATCGAGGCGGGCGTTGCCTCCATGCCCGATGGCGGCGTGACGCTGAATTCGTGCTATCTGCGGCCCCGGTCCCGTGGCTCTGTCCGGCTGGCCAGCGCCGACCCGGCGAAAGCGCCGTTGATTGATCCGAACTACTGCGCCGACCCACGGGACCGTGAGATGTCCATTCGGGGCCTAAAACTGACGCAGAAAATCCTTGGCCAAGACGCACTGTCCCACATGATCCGGGCCGAGCGTTTGCCGGGCCCTGACGTGCGCACCGATGAGGATTACTTCAATTTCATCTGCGCCCATTCCAAGACCTCGCATCATTGCGCGGGCACTTGCGCCATGGGGCCGGGCGACAGCGCCGTGGTTTCGCCGCGATTGGCGTTCAACGGGATCGAGGGGCTGCGGGTTGCCGATGCCTCGATCATGCCGCGCGTCGTGTCCTCCAACACCAATGCACCCGCGATCATGATCGGTGAAAAAGCCGCCGATATGATCCGCGAAGATCAGGGAGTTTAGACCATGTTGTTGCCCACCTACGCCGGCACTCTGGAACCGTATTCCTTAACGGGAGATCCCCTGGTGCCCCGTGCCCCAAAGGTGGCGCTAACCCGCACGGCCTTTGCCGCCGCCCATGTCATCAGCGACCCTGTGGCCGAGCGTGACCCTTGGCAGGGCCGCCCCGCCGTGGATTGGGAAGCGACATTGGCGTTCCGGGTTGGCCTTTGGGATCAGGGGCTTGGGCTGGCCGAGGCG
Organism: Gymnodinialimonas sp. 57CJ19; assembly: GCF_038396845.1. Lineage (NCBI taxonomy): Bacteria > Pseudomonadati > Pseudomonadota > Alphaproteobacteria > Rhodobacterales > Paracoccaceae > Gymnodinialimonas > Gymnodinialimonas sp. 57CJ19. The sequence goes on along the minus strand of NZ_CP151587.1, from coordinate 423,163 downwards.
ATGGACACCTCGCAGCGGGGAATGGGCGTGGATTGGCCCACCGCGCGGGAATTGATCGACCGCACCATGGCCGCCGCCAAGGCCCACCCCGCGCGGCCCAGGGTCGCTTGCGGGGCAGGGACGGACCACGTGGCGCCAGAGGCGTTAACCACGATCGACGCGATCCGAGAGGCGTACTTTCATCAGATGGAGGCGGTCGAGGCCGCAGGCGGGCAAGTGATCTTGATGGCCACCCGTGCCCTGCCCGCGATCGGCGCAGGGCCGCAGGAATACGCGCGGCTCTATGACGATCTGATAACCCAAGCGCAGGCGCCGGTGATCCTTCATTGGTTGGGCGATATGTTTGACCCGGCGCTGAAAGGTTACTGGGGCAGCGCCGATGTCGCGCAGGCCGACGAGGTGGTGCACGACCTCATCGCGCGCAATGCCACCAAGGTCGATGGCTTGAAAATTTCCCTTCTGAATCAATCTCATGAAGAAGCGTTTCGCGCCCGCTTACCGGATGGCGTCCGCCTCTATACCGGGGATGATTTCAACTACGCCGCCCTGATCGAGGGCGACGGTACCCATCATTCCCACGCGCTTTTGGGCATCTTCGCCGCCATCGCCCCCGCCGCGTCCCAGGCGCTGGAGGCGCTGACCATGGGGGATGGGGAAACCTACCACGCCCTTCTTGCGCCGACCGTGCCGCTCAGCCGTGAGATCTTCAAAGCGCCGACGCAATTCTACAAGGCGGGCATCGCGTTTCTCGCCTGGCTCAACGGGCAGCAGAGCCACTTCATTATGCCGGGCGGCTTCCAATCCTCTCGCGAAATCAGTCACTTCGCCGAAGTGTTCCGCCTTGCGGATAAAGCCCGCCTTCTGTCCAACCCGGACCGGGCGCAGGCGAAAATGGCCAACCTTCTGGCGCTCCACGGGATCGGCGGTTAAGCATTTACCATGACCCGCCGCCCCACCATCCTTGACGTTGCCGCAAAGGCCGGCGTCTCGAAATCCACCGTGTCCCTGGTGTTGCAGAACTCCAAGCAGGTGAAGGCCGAAACCCGCGATGCGGTGCGTGCGGCGATGGCGGAAATCGGCTACGTCTACAACCGCGCCGCCGCCCAGATGCGCAGCCAGTCGGCGGGGCTCGTGGGCCTCGTGATCAACGACCTCCGCAACCCGTTCTTCACCGAATTCGCCACGGTCTTGCAAATGACCCTTGCCGCAAAAGGCTATGCGACGGTCATCGCCAACAGCGATGAAGACCCTGATTTGCAAGAGAAATTGATCGGCTCGATGATCGAACACGGAGTTTCGGCGCTGGTGGTGTCCCCGGCCTACGACGACGCGGGCGACGCCTTCGACCAGATCGAGAGGGCGGGCATTCCGGCGATGCAGGTGTTGCGTAAAACCGACCCGCGCACCGGGCTGTTTCCCTTCGCGTCTTTTGATTACGCGGCGGGCTCGGCCAAGGCGACGCGGCACCTGATGAACCAGGGCGCGAAACGCATCGCCTTCGTCGGCGGCATGGAAGGCCGCGCCATCACGGAAGAGCGGAAGTCCGGCTATCTGGCCGAGATCAAACGCGCCGGGGCCGAGCCGTTCACCCTCCACGGTCGCAGCAGTCGCGCCTTCGGCGTGGAGGCGGTGAAGGAATTACCCTCTGACGTAGATGCGGCCATATGTTTCAATGACTTAGTGGCCTTGGGCATGTTGTCCGGCTTCGCCCGAGAGGGTGTGGCATTGGGCCGGGAATTTCGGCTTGTGGGCTTTGACGACATCGAAGATTGCGCCCAGGTCTGGCCGCAAGTCTCCTCTGTGGGGTGCGATATCGAAGGCTTTGCCCGCAGCATCGCCGACGGGCTTTTGGCGTGGATGTTGAACGGCGACACGCCATTACCCGAACGCCGCTTCCCGGTAGAACTTGTGGCGAGGACCTCCAGCACGGGTAGAGGCGCTTGAAAGTTAACGATTTTCTGCGGGGTTTGTTCGATTGCGCGGTGCGCGTCGCGGACCCGATGCAATCGCTGGCCAGCGCGTTGCCCCCCAAGCCCAAGGGCCGCGTTGTGGTGATCGGCGCGGGCAAGGCCAGCGCCCGCATGGCCGAAGCGGTGGAGGCCGAATGGGGCCCCTGTGAAGGCTTGGTCATCACCCGATATGGCTACGAAAGACCCTGCCAAGGCATTGAAATCGCTTCGGCTTCCCACCCGGTGCCCGACGCGGCGGGGGTGGCGGCGGCCCAGCGGATGCTGGCGTTGCTGGACACGGTGGGGCAGGGGGATTTCGTGCTCGCCTTGATCTCGGGCGGTGGTTCGGCGCTGCTGTGCGCCCCGGTCGACGGTGTGACTCTGGAAGAAAAACAACAGCTTACGGCGGATCTTCTGGCGTCTGGTGCGCCGATCGGCACGATCAACGGCATCCGGAAAGAGCTTTCGGCCGTGAAAGGTGGAAGGCTGGCTGCCGCCGCATATCCGGCGCGGATGTTGGCGCTGATGATCTCGGACGTGCCCGGCGATGACCCCGGAGATATCGCCAGCGGGCCGACGGTTGGCCACGCGGGAAGTGCAGCCAGAGCCTTGAGCGAGTTGGATAATTGGGGCGTCGTGCCCGCGCCCGCCATTGGCGCGTATCTCAGGGCGGGCGGCGATCCGGTCCGCCCCGACGACCCGCGCCTGTCCACCACGACGAACGTGATCTACGCGGCCCCATCGCAATCGCTGGCAGCGGCGGCAGAACAGGCGCAGACGGCAGGCTACACCGTTGAAATATTAGGGGATTCCATCGAGGGAGAGGCGAGAGATATCGCCAAAGCCCACGCCGCCCACGCCCTGAAGGCTGCCCCCGGCACTCTGATCCTGTCAGGCGGAGAATTAACCGTAACAAGGCGCGGTGACGGGATCGGCGGGCCGAATGCGGAATACGCGCTCGCCCTCGCTATCGCGTTGAACGGACAGGAAAATATCCACGCCATCACCTGCGATACAGACGGCGTGGACGGCGCGGCAGAGGTTGCGGGCGCGATCATTGGGCCGGATACGTTAACCAAAGCCACTACGCTTTCGCCGCAGGACGCCCTGGCCAACAACGACGCCCACAGCTTTTTCGCCAGTATCGGCGATCAGGTCGTCACCGGGCCAACCCTGACAAACGTAAACGATTTCCGCGCGATTTTGGTCAAATAGGGCCGAGGGGGGTATATCAATGCTATATCACTTGGTGATGCTGGAGCCCGACGACCCCGGCGCGATGCCTTGGATCGAGGAGGCGATGGCGATCTTGGCCACGCTGCCCGCGCAGCTTTCTGGCTTCACGGAATTCCGCCACGGGCCTAACCGCGATTTTGAACAAAAATCGGAACGCTACCCTTACGGTTTCCTTTGCACCTTTACCGACAAGGCGGCGCTGGATGCCTATACCGCCAATCCCGACCATCGTCGGGCGGGCGCGCTGTTGGTGGCGTCGTGCAAGAATGGCGCGGACGGGATCTTTGTGGTCGATCTAGAGGTCTGACACTGGCGCGGTGCGCCAATTGCGGGCAAGGTAACGCCCGAGCAGCAGATGCGGAAAACCGCCATGAATGACCCCAAATCCCTCGCGCTTTTTTATGTCGCGGACGGCTATCGCCTGGAAAAGCAATCGTGGCTTTTGGCGGCGTCGCTTATGGCGGCCCACAAGGGCGACGATCGGGTAAAGCAATTCGCCTATGCCAGCGCCGAAAACCGGGCCGAGATGCGCGACATCACCCATGCGATCTATGAGGTCTGCGGGGTGGAGCTTCGCACCTTGGCAAAGCCACCGAAGTGGAAGGGTCCGTATCCCCACGGCAACAAGATCATCGCCGCCTGTGATGACCGGGGGGCGACCCATTCGGTGTTCCTCGACACCGATATGGCCTGCACCGGCTCGCTTGCTGAATTCATGGACCTCGCCCCCGATACCTGCGCCGCCGCGCCCGAAGGGCGGCCCACATGGGGCGGCAAGAACGCCCGCTGGACGCGGGCCTACGCGCATTTCGGCATGGAGGTGCCGAAGGAAAGGGTGAAGCTGTTGCGCGGGGCGAAGTTGGAATATGTGCCCTATTTCAACGCGGGCCTGGTCGCCTTCCCCGAGGCCAGGCACGAAGATGGTCGCCGGTTCGGAGAACATTGGTTGGACACGGCGCTGGATTTCGACCGCAATTGTTCCATCGCCAACAAGCGCCCGTGGCTCGATCAGATCACGCTGCCCCTGACGATGAAGCGCTTTGGCTACAAGACGCGGGTGCTGAGCGAGCTTTACAATTACTCGCTGTCGCACCGGATGGATTACACCAAAACGCCGTCGGACGCGGTTATCCTGCATTACCACCGCATGCGGTTCCTGTTTCAGTCACCGCAATGGCCCGCGCTCAGGGATAATCTGATCGACACGATGCCAAGCAAGCACCGTGACGAGTTGGACGTTCACATCAAGGATATCGAAACGTCGCTAGAGGCCGACGCCAGCAGCGCTTCCACCTGATCTCGGCTGCCCATGGAGGCGGCGGTGCCGTGCTTGGTGACGCACAGCGCGGCGGTGGCCGTGGCGAACAGCAGCGCGTCCTTGATGGCTTTGCCCTCGGACAGGGCCGTGGCGAGGCCGCCGTTGAAGGCATCGCCTGCGCCGGTCGTGTCCACCACGGGGCCTGCGTTCATCGGTTTGGTGTGAATGGCCTGGGTCGCGTCCACGTAGAGTGATCCGGCCTCGCCCAATGTGACAACGACGCCCTTCGATACCCCCGCTGCGAGGAGCGGCCTTGCCGCGAGGAGGGCCTCTTCCACCGACGTCACGGGCAGGCCCGTCAGGGCCTCGGTCTCGGATTCGTTGGGGGTGATGTAGTCACACAGCGCCAGCATCCCGTCCGGCAGTTCTGCGGCGGGCGCGGGGTTCAGCATGGTGGTGACGCCACTGGCACGGGCCAGTTCCAGAAAGCGCACCGCGGCGTCCATGGGTTGTTCCAGCTGGGTCAGCGCAACCTTGGCGCCTGCGATATCCTCGGCCCGCGCTTCCACATCGGCGGCAGACAACAGGCCGGACGCCCCCGGCGCGATCACGATGGCGTTGCTGCCCGAGGCTTCCTCGATAAAGATCCCAGCCGATCCCGTGGGCACGTCGGCGTCTTCGATCACCAGCGGCTGCACCCCCGCCTCGGCCCAGACATCGCGGCCCATCTTGCCAAAGGTGTCGGCCCCTATCCGAGAGATAAACGCAACATCTCCGCCCGCTTTCGCAGCCGCCACCGCCTGGTTCGACCCCTTCCCCCCCGGTCCAAGTTGAAAGCTCGTGCCAAGCAGCGTTTCACCGACTGCGGGCATCCGCGCGGTCCGGTAAGCGGCGTCGGCGACGTAGACGCCCAAAATGATGATGTCTGTCATGTACTTGCCCCTTGGAGTTGCCGGCTGACCGAAGCATGATGCCGCCAAACAATGCAAGAGCGCTCAGAGCACAAGGGAAGGATCTTCGATGAAGTTTGTCAGATGGGGTGAAGCAGGGTCCGAGAAGCCCGGGGTTTTGGATCGTGACGGCAAGGTGCGGGACCTGTCCGGGGTGGTCAGCGATATTGACGGCAGCACCTTGGCCACAATGCCCGCCATCACGCCCGAAGATTTGCCGCTGGCGGGCGACGATGTGCGCCTTGGGCCGTGCGTCGGCAACGTGGGCAAGCTGGTTTGCGTGGGCCTGAACTACGCCGATCACGCCGCAGAGGGCGGATGGGATGTCCCGACCGAGCCGGTCTTGTTCATGAAGGCCACCACCTCGATCTCTGGCCCCAATGATCCGGTGATTCTGCCCCCCGGCAGCGAAAAGACCGATTGGGAGGTGGAGCTGGGCGTTATCATCGGCACCCGCGCCAAGAACACCTCCGACGGCGCGTCGCATATCGCGGGCTATTGCATCGTCAACGACGTGTCCGAGCGCGCGTTTCAGCAGGAAATGGGCGGCCAGTGGACCAAGGGCAAATCCTACGACACCTTCGCTCCCATGGGCCCATGGATGGTCACCGCCGATGAATTGGGCGACCCGACGGGCCGCGCGATCTGGCTGGAGGTCGACGGAGAGCGGATGCAGGACGGCACCACCGACACGATGATCTTCAAACCCGATTTCATCGTCGAATACGTCAGCCGTTTCATGACGCTAGAGCCCGGCGATGTCATCACCACAGGCACACCGCCCGGCGTGGGCATGGGCAAGAGCCCGCAAGTCTTTTTGCGGGCGGGCCAAGAGATGCGCCTTGGCATCGACGGCTTGGGCGAACAACGCCTGCCCGTACAGGGGGCATGACAGGCAACATCTGCGTGAAAACATGGGCGGCTGCCTTGTTGCCAAGGACCCAGCCGCCTACATCACATGGAATGAAGCACCTGATCCCCTTCCTCAAATCCGAGCCGAAAGTCGCCGTGATCCGCCTGCAAGGCGCGATTGCCTCTGGATCGCGGGGCGGCATCAGTGATGCCACCTTCGCGCCGGTGATCGAGAAGGCCTTTGCCAAGGGCAAGCCCGCGGCGGTGGCCTTGGTCATCAACTCGCCCGGCGGCTCGCCCGTGCAATCGGCCCTCGCGGCCGCCCGCATCCGCCGTTTGGCCGATGAAAAGAGCGTGCCCGTTCATGCCTTCGTTGAAGATGTCGCGGCCTCGGGGGGCTATTGGCTGGCCTGTGCCGCCGATGATATCTGGGTCGATCCCTCGTCGATCGTGGGCTCCATCGGGGTCGTGTCGGCGGGCTTCGGATTTGTAGAGGCGTTGGGCAAACTGGGGGTGGAGCGCCGCGTCCATACGGCGGGCGAGAACAAAAGCATCCTCGACCCGTTTTCGCCCGAGAAGGCCGAAGATATTGAGCGCCTCAAAAGCTTGCAAATGGACATCCACCAATCGTTCATTGACCACGTCAAAACCCGCCGTGGCGCCCGCCTGAACGAGACGCCCGAAATGTTTACCGGCGCGTTCTGGACCGGGGCCAAGGGTGTGGAACTGGGCCTTGCCGATGGCATTGGCCATCTGGTGCCGAAGATGAAAGACCTCTACGGAGAGAAGGTCAAATTCGCGCCCTACGGGCCGAAAAAGCCGCTGATCCCCCGCTTGGGGGCCCAGATATTGGCTGACCTGGACCAAAGCGTAGAGGAGCGGGCCTTGTATGCCCGATTTGGGCTGACGTAATGCTGAAGATCGTAACCCTTTTTCTGATCGGCATGGCCGTGCTGGCCATGTTCGGCAAACTGCATTGGCTTGGCGGCAACCGCATCGGGCGCAATCGCCAGAACGGTCCCTTGCCCAAACCTCGGACGTGCCCTGATTGCGGCCGGATGAACCTGCGCGGCGGCAAATGTCGCGTCTGTCGTGAGGACACCAATGGCTGAGACGTTTGGCTACGCCGCTCTAGGGCTGGTAATTCTGTTGCTGGCCGGGGACGTGCTTGTGAAAGGCGCGGTGAACCTTGCGTTGCGCTTGGGGATTCCGGCGCTGATCGTGTCGTTGACCGTGGTGGCCTTCGGCACCTCGGCGCCCGAATTGCTGATCTCGGTCCAGTCCATTCTGGACGGCGTGCCGGGGCTGGCGCTGGGCAACGTGGTGGGGTCAAACACGGCAAATGTGTTGCTGGTGCTGGGCGTGCCGGCGCTGATCACCGGCTTGGCGGCCAGCAGCGATTCCTTGCGCGAATATACCTTCATGATGATCGGCACGGCGCTGTTTATCGTGCTGTGTTTTCTGGGGCCGATTACCTGGTGGCACGGGGCGATCTTGCTGTTGGGCCTGGCCATTGTTTTGGGCGACGCCGTGCACTCGGCCCGGGCCCACCGCAAAGCGTCCAACGGCGAAGACCCGATCGACGAGATCGAGGAAGCAGACCCGAACATGCCGTGGTGGCAGGTCGGGGTCTATCTTCTGTTGGGCATGATCGGCCTGCCCCTTGGCGCCTCGCTTCTGATCGACAGCGCCACCACCATCGCCACCGAATACGGCATCAGCGATGCGGTAATCGGCCTGACACTGGTGGCGGTTGGCACGTCGCTGCCGGAGCTGGCAACAACGGTGATGGCCGCAATCCGCCGCCAGGCGGACGTGGCGATTGGCAATGTCATTGGCTCCAACGTGTTCAACCTTCTGGGCATCATTGGCGTGGCGGCTTTCGTCGGCCCGATCCCCGTGGACGCCGAGATCCTCCGCTTCGACCTTTGGGTCATGCTGGCGGCCTCGGTCGTGCTGGCCCCCTTCGTCTATTATCGCTGGCCCATGGGCCGAGGCGTGGGCTTGGTCTTTTCCGCGCTATATGTGGGCTATATCCTATTGCTCTTGATGTAAGGAGCCTGAGCCATGACTGCATTGGTAACCGGGGCCGCCAAACGGTTGGGCCGCGCTATGGCGCTGGAACTGGCCGCACAGGGCCATGACGTAGCGATCCACTACAACAGCAGCGATGACGCCGCCGAGGCCACCGCAGCGGACGCCCGCGCCCTTGGCGTGAAGGCGGTGACGGTGCAGGCGGACCTGCTGGACGAGGACGCCGTGCAGGGGCTGATGCCCCGGGTGATCGACGCGCTCGGCCCGGTGGAGGTGCTGGTCAACAGCGCCTCGGTCTTTGACTACGACAACATCAAAACGGCCACCCGCGCCAATTGGGACGCCCATATGATGTCGAACCTGCGCGCGCCCTTCGTGTTGACGCAGGCGCTGGCCGCGCAACTGCCCGCGCCTGATATCGACGCCGGAGGCGAGCCCGTTGCCCGCGGCCTTGTGGTGAACATGGTGGACCAAAGGGTGCGCAAACTGACGCCCGAATTCATGACCTACACGCTGGCAAAGGCCGGGCTTTGGACCTTCACCCAAACCGCTGCCCAAGCGCTTGCGCCGCGCTGCCGCGTGAACGCCATTGGCCCCGGTCCCACGATGCAAGGCGCCCGCCAATCGGCCGAACACTTCGCCGCGCAACGGGCCGCAACGGTCCTGAACCGGGGCGCCGGCCCCGAAGAAATCGTCGCGGCGCTGCGTTACTTTCTTGCCGCAAAGGCGGTGACAGGACAGCTTATTTGCGTGGATGGCGGCCAACATTTGGGGTGGAAAACCCCCGATGTTCTGGGCGTGGAATGAACGGCCCCGCAAGTATTCTCCACTGGGGCGCTGTTTCGGGTAGCATTTATGAAGATTTGGTAAATTCGCCCACCCCAAGAGTTAACGTAACGTTTTATTTGTTTAAAAACAGTAGCTTGCATAAGTGCCTAAAAAATAGGCAAACCGTAGAACCCTGCCAAAAACAAAGGAAATTTCCTATTCTCAAAGAGTTCTCCGCAGGGTTATCCACAAGATCGGTGGAAAGCTAAGGGGTTGCCAAGGGGATTGCTGCATTGCAGCGCTATGAAGAATCACAAAGCTGTCACATTTGATGAAAAATGAAACCGAAACATCTGAAGACTTTACGCCCGTAAAAACAGGCCATGAGGTCATTGCCGACTACGTTCGGACGCTGGATATGAGCCCCGGCGTCTATCGCATGCTCGACAGCCAAAGCCGGGTTTTGTACGTGGGAAAAGCCCGCGCCTTGAAGCGGCGGGTGGCGAATTACGCGAAACCGACGGGCCATTCGCCGCGCATCGCGCGCATGATCCGCGAAACCGCCTCGATGATGTTCCTCACCACAAGGACCGAGACCGAGGCGCTGCTGCTCGAACAGAACCTCATCAAGCAGCTCAAGCCCAAGTTCAACGTACTGCTGCGCGACGACAAGAGCTTCCCCAATATCCTCGTCTCCGACACCCACGCCTTCCCGCAGATCAAGAAGCATCGCGGCGCGAAGAAGGAAAAGGGCAGCTACTTCGGCCCCTTCGCCAGCGCCGGTGCCGTGAACCGGACACTGAACCAATTGCAGCGCGTCTTTCTGCTGCGCAATTGCACCGATGCGGTGTTCGAATCCCGGACCCGCCCTTGCCTGCTTTACCAGATCAAACGCTGCTCTGGCCCCTGCGTCGGGCACATTTCCGAGGCGGACTACAAGGCCTCCGTGACCGATGCCGTGCGCTTCCTCAAGGGCGACAGCACCGATCTGCAACGGCAGTTGGCCGAGGGCATGGCCGCGGCGTCCGAGGCGATGGAGTTTGAACGCGCCGCCGCCCTGCGCGACCGGATCAAGGCACTGACCAACGTGCAATCGGCCCAAGGCATCAACCCGCAAGGCGTGAAAGAGGCTGACGTGATCGCCCTCCATATGGAAGGTGGGCAAGCCTGCGTGCAGGTCTTCTTCATCCGCGCTAACCAGAACTGGGGCAACCGCGACTTCTACCCCCGTGTCGGCCCCGACATTGACGAACCCGAGGTGCTGGAAGCCTTCCTTGGACAGTTCTACGACAAGAAAGAGCCGCCCCGTCACCTGCTGCTGTCCCATCCGGTGGAAAGCATGGACCTGATGGCAGAGGCGATGGCCGGAAAGCGCGGCGGCAAGGTGGAAATCCTTGTGCCCCAGCGAGGCGAGAAGGCCGAACTGGTGGACGGCGCGCGCCGCAATGCCCGCGAAAGTCTGGGCCGTCGCATGGCCGAAAATCAGGCGCAGGGCAAATTGCTCGACGGTTTGGCGGGGGCTTTCGGCTTGGACGCTCCGCCCAAGAGGGTGGAGGTCTACGACAACTCCCACATTCAGGGTGCCCACGCCGTGGGCGCGATGATCGTGGCGGGGCCGGAAGGCTACCTAAAAAGCCAGTACCGCAAGTTCAATATTCGCGGCGATAGCCTGACGCCCGGCGATGATTTCGGCATGATGAAAGAGGTTCTGACCCGCCGGTTTTCGCGCCTGCTAAAGGAAGACCCGGACCGCGAAACCGAAGCATGGCCGGACCTTCTGCTGATTGACGGCGGCGCGGGGCAAATCTCGGCGGTGAAAGAGATCATGGACGAATTGGGCGTCGATGATGTGCCCTTCATCGGCGTCGCCAAAGGCATTGACCGCGATCAGGGCAAGGAAGAATTCTACGTCCCCGGCAAGTCCACCTTCGCGCTGCAACGCAATGACCCGGTGCTCTATTTCGTGCAGCGGATGCGGGACGAGGCGCACCGCTTTGCCATCGGGGCGCATCGCGCCAAACGCTCCAAAGCGGTCTCGGCGACGCCACTGGACGATGTGCCGGGCGTCGGCGCGGGCCGCAAACGCGCGTTGCTGGCGCATTTCGGCAGCGCAAAGGCCGTGGCCCGCGCCAACCTGTCGGATCTGACGGCGGTGGATGGCATCAGCGAAGGTCTGGCCCAGAAGATCTACGACTTCTTCCACGATCAGGCTTGAGTGGCACAGGCGTCAGGATTTCCGCCACTTCCCAAGGCCGTACCCTCAGATACACTCGGCCCGATCCCCTTTCGGAGCCTCCCATGATCGACTTTCGCAAACCCTCCTTCCTCATTTCCATGGCCCTCATCCCCGGCGGCATCGGGTGGAACATATTCAACACCAACACCTCAAGCACCGAAGTCACGGTGGAGGTCATGCTGCACCCCAGCGGCGAGGTGATCACAGACCTCGCCCAGATCGACGCGTTCGAGACCTATATCCCTGCGGAAGTCGGTGAAGATGGCGGCTATGAGCGTTACGGCCCGATTTTCAACGTCGAGGGTCAGTCCAACGTGTTCCACGTCGATGGCGGGGTTCAGGCCGGGTTTGCGGCACGCGTGGGCGCCACCGATCTGGGGATGATCGCCACAACCGGCGGCGGCGCCGAGACGCGCAACATCACCTTTCCCGCCACCGACGGGCTGGTGCGCCTTTCCGTGCAAACCGACAGCCCGCCCGAGTTCTTCGTGCAAGCGACCTCTGATCTGGCATCGGGAACGCTGGACGTCCAAAGTCAGGGCGCGCCCGAGGATGGCGAGATGGTGTTTCTGCTGCCGCCGGGCGAGTGGACCTTCTCCGCCGTCGATGATGCGTTTGACCAAAACGTCGTTGTCACGGTTCCACCGGGCGATATCGTAGAAGCCTCGCTGGACCTGCGCGCCGACAACTGAACGCCTGCGGACAGGTTTCGTCAGCGTTTATCCTCCGGTCGGCACAAGGTTAACACAAGGTTAATTGGGTCAGGGTTGCATTGTTTTTTCAGTGGCTTAGGTAAGGTGCTCAAGCTTGAGCACCCCTGCAAACCCCGCAGGCCGCGCGCATCCCCTCTGGCAAGTGCCCCGCAACAGCGCTAGGTGTTTCCCATGCAATGGAACGTACCCAATGTCCTGACCCTCGTGCGCCTGATCGCAGCGCCCATGGTGGGGTTCGTCTTCCTCCTTCTGCCGCGCCCCTTCGCGGATTGGGTCGCGTTGTTCCTGTTCATGGGGGCGTCGATGACCGATTATCTCGACGGACTTCTGGCGCGGAAATGGGGTCAGGAGAGCCGCTTCGGCGCGATGTTGGACCCGATTGCCGATAAGGCGATGGTGGTGATCGCGCTGGCGGTTTTGCTGGTTATCATGAGCCTCGATCACGGCTGGTCGGCGCTGATCCTTGTGCCTGTGATTATCATCTTGTTCCGAGAGATTTTCGTCTCGGGATTGCGAGAGTTCCTGGGCGCCCATGCGGGCACGCTGAAGGTGACGAAACTGGCAAAGTGGAAGACCACGTTGCAGATGGTCGCCATCGGTTTGCTGTTCTGCTGGGGGCTGTTCACCCACTATCTCTGGGCGCTGACCTATGGGATGGATGCCACGATGATCGAGAGCATTCTGGCCGGGGATACCGCCGATGAATTCGGTCTGGTCTGGATCGAGTTCGGGTTCTTCTGGAGCGGTCTTGTGGGCAAGGTCTTGCTTTGGCTGGCGGCCCTTCTGACCGCGATCACCGGGGTAGACTACTACCTGAAGGCGCGGCCCTTTTTGCAGGAAGACACCTGATGGACCTGCGGTATTTTTCTTGGCTCAGAGAGCGGATTGGCACGGGTCACGAGGTGGTCGAGACCCAGGCGCGCACCGTGGCTGAGTTGATTGAGGAACTCAAAGACCGCTCGGAAGCCCATGCTTTCGCCCTGTCCGACCTCAAGTCGGTGCGGGCGGCGGTGGACCAGCAGTTGGTCGGCTTTGATGCGCCCCTGGAGGGCGCGCGGGAAGTAGCGCTGTTCCCCCCCATGACAGGGGGCTGAGCGATGGATTTCGTGCGGGTTCAGGAAGCGGCGTTTGACAGCGGCGCGGAGCTGAACGCCTTCACCGAGGCCATGGCAGGCGCAGGCGCTGTGGTGAGTTTCACCGGCGTCACCAGAGATGTATCCGAGGGCGACATGGTCGCCATGGAGATCGAGCATTATCCGGGCATGACTGAATCAGCGCTCACCACGATCCGAGAGGACGCCGTGGCGCGGTTTGAGTTGCAGGGCGCGTTGGTGATCCATCGGTTCGGGCGTTTGGCCCCCGGAGAGGTCATCATGATGGTCGCCACGGCGGCCCGCCACCGGGCAGGGGCGTTCCAGGGCGCGGAGTTCCTGATGGATTACCTGAAGTCCCGAGCCCCATTCTGGAAGCGGGAAATCACCGAGCGGGGGGCCGATTGGGTTGCCGCGAAGGATGATGATGAGGCCGCGTTGGGGCGGTGGTAGGCCGGTGACGGGGTGACTGCCAAGCTGCTTTGGGGAACGGGCTGCGGGCCGGGCGCTTTGGCATACGGGGCTTCGGGCGCGCTGAGGGGGCAGGAGCCTCCGGCGGGAGTTGTAGGGCCAAGATGAAGGCGCAACGCCGCGTTTGGGGCGACGGTTACGTGCCTTGGTTGATGGATTCCACGTAGTTGCGAAGTTCCTCGGACTCGGTCCTGGCCTCGCGCAGGCCTTCCATGGCGGCGCGAAGTTCGGCCTCGGTCTGGCTGAGTTGGTTGGTCAGTTCGCCCTCGCGCTGTTGCAGGTAGGCGATGGCCTGGTCACGGGTTTCTTCCGCATCATGGAGCGCACGGGCGAGGTTTTCCATTTCGCCCAGATCCGCAGAGGATACCTGGTTGAACCGGGTCACGAGCCAATGGGCCAACCAGCCAAGGGCGAAGGCCACGAACAAGATGATCGCAATCGTGATGATGAATTCCAAGCGGTTCATGGGGTCTTGGCTTTCTGTCTAGTTTGCATCGGAGGCCTCGGGGGGGGCGATGGGGCGCGGCAGGGGGCGGATATCGAACGGCCAGTCGGCAATGGCGCCTGCGGCCAGCACGCCGCCACGGGTGCGGGGTTGGTCATCGGCGTCGGCGGCGGCATCCACAATCTCGGCGCTGGCCAAGAGGCGGAAGTCGATACGGCGGTTTTGTTCGCGCCCGTCTTCGGTATCGTTATCGGCAATCGGTTGGCTTTCGCCGTAACCTTGGGCCGTCAGGTTGGATACCAGAACGCCGCGCGCCAAGAGGCCGTTGAGCACCGCATCGGCACGGGCTTGGCTAAGATTGAGGTTCATATCCTCGCCGCCCTGCGCATCGGTGTGACCGCCGATTTCCATGCTCACGTGGAGGCAATCGGGCAGGACGTCGGCAATCTGGTCCAGAACCGCGCCGGCGGCGCGGTTGATCTCGGTCGAGCCGGGGTCGAAGGTGATCTTGGTCTCGTCCTGGATTTCGCGAATGCGAGCTTCGCATTGCTCGGGTGTGGGCTGAGAGGCGATGGGGTCGAGGGTTTCGTCGTAGCGCACATCCATCTGGAAGTTCACACCGGGCCCAAGGTCTTCGGAGAGTTGCCGGGTGAGGCGGGAGATCATCTCGTCATCGCCGGTGCGGCCGGAAAGGCGCAGAACGTCGGGCTCGACCGTGAGCATGCCGTCTTCCAGCTCCGACAGGGCGGTGAGGCCCGCCATGACCCGAACGGACCAACCTTGCGGCAGGTCTGGCACGCCACGGGTGGCGAGATCAGTCCGGTCCGCGCCGAAAATGGCCGTGGCGAAGGATTCAACGGATTCGCCGATACGGCCATCGGGCAAGCGGCCGCGAAGGCGCGCCCCTTGTTCGGCGTCATAGGTGGCGGTGAAACGGGCGGGGCCGGTGCTGGCCAATGTCTCGGGCTCGGGCAGGATCGCTTGCAGGGAGAACACGGCTGGCAGGTCTGCGTCCAGCTCGCCCACGACGGTGTCGAAGTGGTCCTGAGCCGTGCCCTGGGCGGCGATCAGGGTCACGTCAGCATCGGAAAGGGTGACGGAGCCATTGCCCAGTTCCGTCAGTGCCGCCAAGGAGGTGGCGACGGCATCGCCCCAAGAGGGGGACGGCACGCCAAGGCCGATGGTGCAGGGCACGGTGCCGGTGGCCCCGGCGGTGCGTCCGGCAGAAACGATCTGATCGCGGGCCGCGGGGGTGTCGGCGGTACAGGTTTCAAAGCGCGCGCCCCCGGCATCGCGCACGAAGCGCAGGGTGAAGGGGGTGATGACCGGGCGCGGGGCCGAGATATCGAGAACGACCTCGACGCCGGAGGGTTGGTTCTGTTGCAGGCGGGCGACGAATTCGGCCCGCTGTTCCCGGGTTTCGGCCACGGCCTCGACCTCTACCCGGTCGGCAAGCACCGTCACCTTGGAGCGCGGCAGCGCCTCGAGCGCGCGGAGGCCATAAGCGAGGGCGGCGTCCCAGTTCTCGGGCGCGGCGAGGCTGGCGGTTTCGACCATGTTCACCACATCGGCAGAGCCCGCGATATCGGCAATCGCTTCGGCGACGGCGAATGCTTCATCGCCTTCGGGGCCCGGGATCAGGCCGATCAACTGGATGCCATCACCATTGCGCAACATATCGAGGGAAAACCGGGGCGGCTCGGACACTTCGAAGGCGGCGACCTCAAGGCGGTTGATCACCCGGTCCGCATCGACCATGGCGCTGGCGCGGGTTTCGGCGCGGAAGCGCGTGGCCTCGTCCGGGGCGGTGCCATCGAGGAAGACTTGCAAGCCGTTGGCCGACACCTCGACCCAATGGATGCCATCGGCTTCCAGCGAGGTGATGATGTCCTCGGTGGAGCGATGTTCGATCGTGAGGGCCGCGAATATCGCGGTGACAACGGACAGGCCGCCCGCTGCTGCGAAGGAGGCGGGGCCGACCAGTGCGGATATGCGGTCTTTGTTTGACATGGGCGAAGCTACGCGAAATCCCTGCTCGGGGCCTAAATCTTGTATCGCAGTACCGCGTCCTGCGAGGGCTTTCAATCAAACGAGTGCGGCACAGGCGAAAAACAGCACAGGGATCAAGCCGGCATTCCGGTTGGAGCGGAACAGGCGCAGGCAGGTGTCGGCGTCGTGGATGTTCAGGTGGATCAATTGCCAAGACAGGTGCCAGCCCATGGCCCAAACCCCCGCAAGGGCAACGACGAGGGCCAAGACGTTTTGGGACGGCAGCAGCGCCACGATCACGCCCAGGCCGATAAGGCAGACCGTAAGAACGAGGAAGAAGCGCAGCCAGGCCTGGGTGTTGTCGCCAAATAGTCGGGCGGTGGATTTGATGCCAATCATGGCGTCGTCTTCGCGGTCCTGGTGGGCGTAGATCGTATCGTAGAACAGGGTCCAGCTGATGCCCCCGAGGTAGAGAAGGATAGGCGCGGCGGACAGGCTTCCGGTGTGGGCGGCCCAAGCCAGCAAGGCGCCCCAGTTGAACGCGGTGCCAAGAAACACCTGCGGCCACCAGGTGAACCGTTTGGCGAAAGGGTAGATGCAGACCAACGCGCAAGAGGCCACGCCAAGGGCGATGGCGGTCCAGTTGAACGTCAGAAGGATCAGCAGGGACACAAGGGCTTGGGCCACCATCCAGGCCAAGGCCCCTTTTACCGAGACCTGCCCCGAAGGGATGGGCCGAGACGCCGTGCGCGCGACCGAGCCGTCAAGGTGGCGGTCGGTGATGTCGTTCCAGGTGCAGCCCGCGCCGCGCATCAGAAACGCGCCAAGCCCGCAACCGATGAAGATCCAGGCGTCAAAGCTCGTGGCTGTCGCAGGGGCCGCCGCGATGGCCAACATCAGCCCCCACCAGCAAGGCAACAGCAACAGCCAAGTGCCAATCGGGCGATCCGCGCGGCTCAGGCGCAAGTAGGGACGGGTTGCCGCGGGGGCGAGGGTGTCGACCCAGTTACCCGACACGGCGTCAGCGACTTTTACGTCAGCATCTGCCGGAGTGTCTTGTCCATCGCCCTGCGCGCTCATACGTTCCACCCCATGAAAAATCGCCCGAAAATCCGCCTCTATGTAGATCACCCCTTGGGGGAGGCGCAAAGCGTTCCCGTGTCGCGGGACCATGCCAACTATCTGTTCAACGTGATGCGCCTTGGCGTCGGCGCGGAAGTGGCGCTGTTCAATGGCCAGGACGGGGAATGGCGGGCCGAGGTGGCGGCCAAGGGAAAACGCGGCGGCGTGTTGGTCTGCGCCGAGCAGACCGCGCCACAGATGATGCCACCCGATGTGTGGCTGCTGTTTGCGCCGATCAAGAAGGCGCGCACGGATTTTATCGTGGAAAAGGCCGCTGAACTGGGCGCGGCGCGGATCCTGCCCGTGCGTACGGATTTTACCAATTCCGAAAGGCTGCGACAGGACAAGTTGCAGGCCCACGCGATGGAGGCGGCCGAGCAATGCGGCGGGACGTTTGTGCCGCCGGTGGCAGAGATCCAGCCGTTGGAAAAGCTACTGGAGGGGTGGGATGCTTCGCGGATGCTTGTCTTTGCCGACGAGACTTTGGCCGACGATCCTTCCTCGGCCCCTGAGCGGGGCCTCCTCGCAGCGGTGCCTGCGCCAGCGGCGATCTTGATCGGACCCGAGGGCGGGTTCTCCGATGCCGAACGGGCGCGTTTGCGGGCGCTGCCCTTCGTACATACCATGTCCCTGGGGCCGCGCATTTTGCGGGCCGACACCGCCGCCGTTGCGGCCTTGACGCTTTGGCAGGCGGCGCAGGGGGATTGGGGATGATCGCGCGGCCCGCCGCGCGTCTGCATGTGATCCCGGCCATTGGGTGCAAGCTGGCGTTGGTGCTGCGGCGCGGACCATCGCGCCATGTGGCCTCGCTCCTGTGGGACCGGGCGTCCGACGTGGTCAAGAAGGGCCAATGGCTCAAGGGACGCATCTACGAACACCGCACCGACCTATCGCCCGATGGTCGGCACATGATCTACTTCGCGGGCAACGGTCAGCGCTGGTGGACAGCCCTGAGCCGTGCGCCCTTTCTGCGCGCGATCTGCTACCACCCGGTCGATCACACGTGGCACGGCGGCGGCGCGTTTGACGCCGACGGCGGCGTGTTCTTCAATGGGTTCCACGGGCCAGACGCGTTGCCGGACCGGTTGCGGCTCGCCAAGCCGGGTGCACTGCCACCGGCCACGGACGGGGTCCACATGGGCGGGCTTTTCGCGGCGCGTATGGCCTTGCGGGGCTGGCACGACGCGGGGGGCGCAGGCTACCAGCAAACGATGGAAAAGCCCGTGCCCGGCGGCTGGACCTTGCGCCAAACCTATGCCCTTGGCGCCCGCAATCGGGGGCTGCTGTCCAATGCCTATACGTTGATCCGTCAAGGCCAGCAGGTCGCCACCGATTGGGAATGGGCCGAGCCTTGGAAAGGCGGGCTGCAATTGGCACGGGCCGGGGCCATCTGGCACGCGCCGCTGACCAAGGATGGCCTCGGAGAGGCGCGATTGATCCACGATTTCAACGCCATGGCGTTTGAGCCCCTGGAAGCCCCCTATGAAGGCATCCGCGCATGAGTGGCTTTTTCCGCCCCGAAGCCACCGCCGCCGTCGCCCGCTGGCGCGAGGTTCTGGTGGCCGCTGCCATCATCGCCCTTGGCCTTTGGATCGCGGCGAAACCCGGCGGCATGATCATCACCGGCTTCGGCTACGTCCTGATCGGCCTTGGCGCTGTGGCCATGGTCCCCGCCGTGCGCCGCGCGCGGTTCATCACCGGAGGTAACGGGCCGGGGGTGGTGCAAATCGACGAAGGGCGCATCCTGTTCATGGGGCCAGAGACCGGCGGCGCCATGGCGTTGGATGACCTCAGGATCCTGTCCCTGCGCCGCGACCGGGATGGCAAAAGCGCTTGGGTGCTGGCCGATGCGTCGCAACTGCTGGTGATCCCGGTGGATGCCTCGGGGGCCGACGCGCTGTTCGATGCCTTCGCGGCGCTGCCCGGTCTCAACATCGACCGACTGATTGCGTCGGTGCAAAATCGCACGTCAGGGTCGCAAAGGTTATGGGTTCGTGACCGCCCGCTGGCCTTGACACCGTAGACGCTACGGGCGACCTCTTTAGCCCACCCTAGCGGCCCTTCAGCGGGTACACCTTCAGGAGACACGTCCCATGTCCATCCCCCAATCCGGCGGCGGCCCCATCGAGCATTACAGCCAGCTGGCTGAGTATCTGGCCGACGGCTGCAAACCCAAAGCTGATTGGCGCATCGGGACCGAGCATGAGAAGTTTGGCTACTGCCGCGACACCCAGAACCCGATCCCCTACGATGGCGAACGGTCGGTCAAAGCGGTCCTGGAAGGGCTGCGCGACCGCTTCAACTGGTCCCCGGTGATCGAGGGCGGCAATATCATCGGGCTGGAAAAAGACGGCGCGAATATCTCTCTGGAGCCCGGTGGTCAGTTGGAGCTTTCCGGGGCGCCGCTCGAAAATGTCCACCAAACCTGTGACGAGGTAAACGACCACCTGCGCCAGGTACGTGAGGTGGCGGATATCATTGGCGTCGATTTCATCGGCCTGGGCGCGGCCCCGATCTGGCGGCACGAAGACATGCCGCTGATGCCCAAGGGCCGCTACAAACTGATGGACGCCTACATGCAGAAAGTCGGCGCCATGGGCCGGACCATGATGCGCCGAACCTGCACCGTCCAGGTGAACCTCGACTTCGGGTCCGAGGCCGACATGATCCAGAAAATGCGCGTGGCCGTGGCCCTGCAGCCCGTTGCAACGGCGCTTTTCGCCAACTCGCCCTTCCTCGATGGTAACCCCAACGGCCACAAATCCTGGCGTTCTCGCGTGTGGCGCGACCTTGATGCTGACCGCACCGGCACCGTACCCTTCATCTTCGATGAGGGCTTCGGGTTCGAGGCTTGGGTGGAATATGCCCTCGATGTGCCGATGTATTTCGTCTACCGCGATGGCCAATACGTGGACGCCCTCGGACAATCCTTCCGGGATTTCCTCAAAGGCGAACTTCCCGCGCTACCGGGCGAAAAACCCACCCTCAGCGATTGGGCCGACCACCTGACAACACTGTTCCCGGAAGCGCGCCTGAAGAAATTTATCGAAATGCGCGGCGCCGATGGCGGCCCCTGGCGCCGGCTCTGTGCGCTGCCCGCTTTCTGGGTGGGCCTGATGTACGATCAAACGGCACTCGATGCCGCTTGGGACCTCTGTAAAGGCTTCGACGCCGAAACCCGTGACGAAATGCGTGTCCAAGCCTCCGTTGGCGCTCTTCAAGGCTCCGCGGGCGGCTACAAACTGCATGATCTCGCCCGTGAAGCCCTCGCCATTTCAGAAGCAGGCCTCAAAGCCCGTGCCATGCCCGGCGCCGGTGGCCTTGTTCCCGATGAAACGCACTTCCTCAACGCGCTCAAGGACTCGGTGGAAACCGGCCAGGTGCCAGCCGATGAGCTGTTGGAGAAATACAAAGGCGAATGGGCAGGCGACCTGTCGCGCATCTATGGCGAGTACTCCTACTAGACGCGCCGCTCCTCCCTTCATCTTGGCAGATACAACTCCCCCCGGAGGGTCCTCAACCTCCCCCTCATCCAACCGCTGAGGGGGCGCGATGCCTCACGCCCTCCCCAAGCTTACGCCTTCTGGATCGAGGGGAGAACATGGCGCCGATAATATTCCTGTGCTTCCGCTCGGCGGGCCACCTCGGCCTGCTCTCGCGCCTCCCCCTCCAGCGCGCCGGCAAAGGCCGGATGCGACGGAACCGGGCGCTTGCGATCCGGGGCGCTGTCGCCGCCAAAGCGGTTGTTGCCGTAGGTGCCGGGCAGGCACATCAGAACGAAAAACCAGATCGCGCCAATAATCGGGATAAGCTGGATAAAATACCACGCGCCGGACCGGTCCGTGTCATGCAACCTGCGGATCGTCACGGCAAGGCCAGGAAGCCAAAACAAAATCAGGTTCGCAGCCGCGTAATAGCCCGCATAGTATCGGTATTGCTCCACAAACGCCGGGTTTGCGGTCCCGTAGCGTTGAGCCTGTTGCATCTGGTAAGCCAGTTCCGGGCTGTTGATGGCGTAATACCCAATAGCTGCGCCTGCGGCCATGCCTGCGATAATCGTCCACAGCATGAACCACCAGAACTCTGACCGCCGCGCGCGCCCAGAGAAGTGCAACATGTTGCCGTAGCAATGAATAATTGCCTTTGCGAAACCCATACCCATCGTCCCTTGGTACTTATGTGCCTTAGCACCCCGTCATGACGGCGAAATGTGCCAAGGATGCGGCAAACGCGGGACAATCTTTGGGGCATGACCTCGAACGCAAAACGGCCCGCCGGGATGGGCGGGCCGTTTGTTCTGGCAAAAGGGCTGTGGATTATACGGCCACAGGTGTGTCGTAAGGGTCTGGGCCGTAATCGTTCGGGCCAACCGTACCACGCTGTACGAACCAGTAGATGTAAAGGATGATGCCGACGAGAGGGATCAGCACGATCAGGATCCACCAGCCGGATTTTCCGATGTCGTGCATCCGGCGCACGGCGACGGCGATGTTGGGGATCAGCAGGCCGAGGGTCGTGATGATGTAGAGGATCGGCATGCCAATTGCGCCGTCCACGATCTGCGCCACAACGCTGACGATCATGGCGAACAATGCCCACCACCAGAACTCCGAGCGCCGAGCGCGGCCCGAGAAGTTGGCGTAGTTAGCTAAGACGTGCTTAACAGCAGTCATGAAATCCATAGGGGTGTCCTTTCAGGGTCCGAACTTATCTTTGTGACGAAGGCGCGTTTGGGGCGCAAAAGACGCATTGTGGCCATCGTTCATTCACACAATCGCGTGAGGGGTCCGTAAAATCAACGAAATTAACCCTACGGTAAGGAAACCCGTAAGTCTCAGGTTTTCTTGCCAATACGCGGTTCTTGCCCCGTCGCAAGACGCGCGATGTTGGCGTGGTGCCGAATGAAGATCAGCACTGCCAAGGCGATGCAGAACAAGATCGCCGTCGGGAAGCCCAAGGCCCACGCGGCCAGCGGGCTCAGCGCTGCCGCCACCAGCGCCGCAAGCGACGAGATGCGGAACAGGCCAGCGGTCACGGCCCAAGCGGCACATGCGGCCGCCCCGATGGGCCAGGCCAAGGCCAGCAACGTGCCCAAGAACGTCGCCACCCCTTTGCCGCCCTTGAAGCCCAGGAAAATAGGGAAGCAATGGCCCAGAAATGCGGCGAAACCAGCGAGTTGCGCCGCATCTTCCCCGACGAGGAACCGTGCAACCAATACCGCAATCGCGCCCTTCCCGGCGTCCAGAACCAAGGTCAGAAACGCCGCGAGCTTATTGCCGGTGCGCAAGACGTTCGTTGCGCCAATGTTACCCGAACCGACACTGCGCAGATCTCCCAACCCAAAAAGTCGCGCCATCACAATGCCGAACGGCACCGATCCCAAGACATATGCGAGGAGGGCTGTAAGCCCGAGGAGGGGCAGCGCGGTTTCGATCATCGGAATCATAGGCTTGCCTCAAACACAGTTTCACCGCCCACAAGGGTGCGCAGCACCCGGCCTTGCATCCGCGCCGCATCAAACGGCGTGTTCTTGGATTTTGAGTGCAACGTCGTCCGGTCCAGTTGGAACGGCATGTCGGGATCAAACAGCACCAAATCCGCAGGCGCCCCCGCCGCCATCCGGCCCGAGGGTTGCCCAAACCGCCGTGCGGGGTTGAAGGACAAGGCGCGGAACAGCTCTGGCAGGGTCAATTGCCCCGAATGCACCAGCCGCATGGCGGCGGGCAAAAGCGTTTCCAACCCCACCGCGCCCGAGGCCGCGACCTCAAACGGCAGGCGTTTGCTTTCTTCGTCCTGGGGCGTGTGCATGGAGCAGATGATATCAATCGTGCCGTCGCGCACGGCCTCCACCATCGCCTGGCGATCATCCTCGGAGCGCAAAGGCGGCTTTAGCTTGAAGAACGTCCGGTAATCGGCCACGTCGAATTCATTCAGCGTCAGGTGGTGGATCGACACGCCCGCCGTCACGTCCAGCGCGGCCTTGGCGCGAGACAGGGCGGGCAGGGCGGCAGCGGTCGAGATCTGATCCGCATGATAGGCCACGCCTGTCATCTCAACCAGTGCAAGGTCCCGTTCCAGCCCCATGCGTTCGGCCATGGGCGACACCGCCGGCAACCCCCGCAGTGAGGCGAACTTGCCCGAGGTCACAGCCGCCCCGTCGCTGAGCATCGGCTCCTGCGGGTGGCCCACAATCAGAGCGCCAAGGGACCGCGCATAGGTCATGCAGCGGCTGAGCACCTTGGTGTTCTCGGTCACCGCATCGCCATCGGTAAAGGCCACCGCACCGGCATCGCGCAGAAAGCCGATCTCGACCATTTCGCGGCCCTCGCGGCCTCGGGTCAGCGCGGCCATGGGGGCGACGCGCACGGCAGAATGGTCGCGGCCCCGGCGGGTGACGAAATCCAGCACTTCGGGGGTATCAATCGCGGTGGTGGTATCTGGGCGGGTCACCATGGTGGTCACGCCCCCGGCGGCGGCGGCAAGGCCTGCGGTGCGGAAACTTTCCTTGTGGCGTTCGCCGGGTTCGCCCACTTTCACGCCAACATCCACGATGCCGGGCGCAAGGCAGAGCCCGCCGCAATCAACGCCTCCCGAACGCGCACCCTCACCGATTTCGGCAATCAAGCCGTCTTCGATCCGCACCCAACCGAGCTTTTCTGTCCCCGCCTCGGGGTCAATCAACCGGGCGTTGTGAAAAAGCGCATTGGTCATGAGACGTGCCTACCGTGCTGTGCCAGAGAGTGTGCCAGGAAGTGTGCATGAGTGCCCATCAGGACCACCCCACGAAGAAAATGAGCGCCGCCAGTATGGCCATCGCGATCAACGCATAAAGCGCAAGAGGCGGCCCCACCTCGTGGCGGGCCGGGGGCGCTGAAGATGGCAGCGGCGCGACTTTTGCTTTCGGTAAATCCGCCCCGTGATCGGCCTGCGCCAAGGCGAGGCTGGCAATCAACGTGGCTTTCGGGCCGGGCGTCGCAGGCGCGGATAGCGCCTTGTCGGGGGCCAGCAAAACGGCCCCCTCCAGGGCATCAAGGCGCGTCACCGTAGAGGCGGGAATGGCGGTTTCGGGGGCGAAGGCGAGGGTGATGTAATCGCTCAACCCCATGTCGCTCAGGTCGTTGACGGCAAAAAGCTCGATCTCATCGGTGTCGATGGCCTCGACCCCAAGCCATTCGGCCAAGGGCGGCAGAACCGCCACCTCCCCCTTCTGCCGCGTGAGATGCGTGTGAGTAACCGAGATCGGTTCGTTCAGGGCGAAGATGTGAAGCATGCTCATGCCGCCGCCCTCCGTTCGCGAAGGTTTTCAGCGAGGATTTCCATTGCAGCCATACGTACGGCAACTCCCATTTCGACCTGCTCCTGAATCACGGAGCGGTTGATGTCATCGGCCAGGAGTCCGTCAATCTCGACGCCCCGGTTCATCGGGCCGGGGTGCATGATGATGGCGTCATCCTTGGCTACGCTCAGCTTGGCGGCGTCGAGGCCGAAGCGGTGGTAGTATTCCCGCTCTGACGGGATAAACGCGCCGTCCATCCGCTCTTTTTGCAGGCGAAGCATCATCACCACATCGCAGCCTGCAAGGCCGGTTTCCATATCGTCATAGACCTCTACCCCCCAATCACGCACCCCCGATGGCATCAGGGTCGGCGGGCCAATCAGTCGGATGCGGTTTTCCATCTTGCCCAGAAGCATGATGTTGGACCGGGCCACCCGGCTATGGGCGATGTCGCCACAAATGGCGATGTTCAGGCGATGTAGCCGGCCCTTGGCGCGGCGGATCGTCAGCGCATCCAGAAGCGCCTGCGTGGGGTGTTCGTGGCGACCATCGCCCGCGTTCAGCACGGCACAGTTCACCTTGTCGGCCAGCAGCTTCACCGCGCCGGAATGCGGATGGCGCACAACCAGAAGATCCGGGTGCATGGCGTTCAGGGTCAGGGCGGTGTCGATCAGCGTTTCGCCCTTCTTCACGCTGCTGGTCTGCATGGCCATATTCATCACGTCGGCCCCAAGGCGCTTTCCGGCGATCTCGAAGCTGGCTTGGGTGCGGGTCGAGTTCTCGAAGAACATATTGATCTGGGTAAGCCCCTTGAGCGGCGCGCCATGGTCGCGTGCGCCCCGCTCGGCCTCGGCGTGGAGGTCGGCACGATCAAGCAATGTCGTGATTTCCAGCTGCGACAGCTCTTCAATGCCCAGAAGGTGTTGCTTGTTGAATGTCATCGGTACGCCCTTTTGGTTTGCCCGCTTATAGGGGGGGCATGGGCGAGGCGGCAAGTATTAGGGCCGGGTGATTGTGGCGGTGATCTGGTCCGCGTTTCGCATCCGGTGGCGGTATTTGTACAGGTGGCGGCCGACGCGCACCATGTAGCCGGTCAACAGCCCGCTATCGACGACGATCCGATCGGCCCAAATCGCGCCGCCCTCGGTCGGGGTGACGGTAAGCGTATGGTCCCATTGGCGGATCGCCCGACCCTGTTCCCGCGACTGCATCAGGCGTTCCGCAGGGTCGAGGCGTTCCACATGGATCTTGTATTGCGGGTTATGCATCCAGCCCCAGACCGTGACGTAGGTTTGATAGCTCTCATCCGCCTCAAAAGCGCCATCTGGCAGGCCTTGGTAGGTGGCTAGGCCGCGGGTCGCCGCGACCATGCCCGGAATGTTGATGGCTTCTGAAAACACCTGATCCGCTGTGCGAGGGTAAAAGGCGGAGACGGTAAGGATGCGGGCAGTTTTCATGGGCCGTGCTTGGCAGAGCGTTGGCGGCGCTGGCAAGAAGGCGCAGCGCAAGCCGGGCCATTGGAGCCGGGGCGTTGCCGATCCGGCCTACCCAAAACGATAGGATCGCAGCGCTGTCAGAGCGTTTTCACGACGATAGAGCCATCGCACACCCGGCGGCGGGCGGGAATGCGCGATCCGGTTGGTCCAGGACATGCGCCGCTGTCGGATAATGTGGGTCGTGTATCAGGTTCCGACGCGTCAGGTGCTTGCACCGTGGTCAACTCGCAAATGCGGGGGATTGGATCAATGCGCGTGCAGGCCACCCGTGTCTTCGGCATCAGGGGTGCCACCGTAACGGGCGGTTACGGTCAAGATGCGCATGGCTGAGGTATGCGCCCCCTTTCCGCCGCTTCCAATCCCGAATAACCTAGGCACCATGTTGGATGCGCATAACATGGACAGCTGGGGCTATTGGGATACGCTTGCCGCGTTGGAGTGGCAGGTGGAATTGGGCGCGGATGAAGCGATGCTGGATGATCCGCTCGACCGCTTCGATCTGCCCACCCCCGTCGCCATGCCCAAGCCCGAGGGCCGCAAAGCCCCCGCCGGCGCCCCGACGCCTGCCGCGCCCGCAAGGCAGGCCGCGCCCAAGGTCGATGCCGTGGCCATTGCCCGACAGATGGCGGAAGCCGCTGGCACCTTGGAGGCGTTGAAAACGGCCATGGCTGGGTTCGAGCACTGCCAGCTGAGGCGCGGTGCACGCAACCTTGTGTTTGGGGAAGGGGCCCCCTCGGCCCGCGTGATGGTGGTGGGAGAGGCCCCAACCCGTGATGAAGATACGCAAGGCAAGCCCTTTGTCGGCGCGGAGGGTGCGCTGTTTGACAAGATGTTCGCGGCCATCGGTCTGGACCGTGCGAAGGAAGGGGCAGAGGGCGTGTACGTCGCCAACATTCTGCCGTGGCGCCCACCCCAGAACCGAGAGCTCGCGCCCGAAGAGCTGGCGATGATGGCCCCATTCATGCAGCGCCACATCGCCCTGATCGCGCCCGATGTCCTTGTGGTGATGGGCAATGATGCCTGCGCGGGGCTGTTGGGACGGCGCGGCGTGTCGCGGATGCGCGGAAATTGGGGAGAGGTCGCAGGAACGCCAGCTCTGCCGATGTATCGGCCCGGATTTTTGCTACGCAACCCCGCCGCCAAACGAGAGGCATGGGCCGATCTGCTGGCGATCAAAGCGCGGCTGGCGTGAGGGCAGCGCGCCCTCCTCGGCCTATGCCAGGCCTCCTCGCAGGTGACCGTTCCTGCCCCTAACTGACCGTGGACCTCTGATGTCAAACCTTGATCTTTCCCGTGATTTCATCGCCTGCCGCATTGCTGTTCTGGCCGTTAGCGATACGCGCACTCTGGCCGAGGACACCTCGGGCGATTTGCTGGAGCAACGGCTGACGGAGGCGGGCCACCGCTTGGCCGCCCGCCAGATGCTGCGCGACGACCGCGCCGCAATTGCCGAGCAGTTGCGCGAATGGTGCGCGGACCCCGGGATTGACGTGATCCTGACCACCGGCGGCACTGGATTGACCGGGCGCGATGTGACCGTTGAGGCGCACCGGGATATCTACGAAAAGGAGATAGAGGCCTTTGGCACCGTGTTCACCCATGTCTCCATGGCAAAAATCGGCACATCGGCGGTGCAATCACGGGCCACGGGGGGCGTGTCGAACGGCACCTACCTGTTCGCATTGCCGGGAAGCCGGGGGGCTTGCGCGGATGCTTGGGATGAAATTCTCGTGAAGCAACTCGACTATCGGCACCGTCCCTGCAACTTTGTAGAGATTATGCCAAGACTGGATGAACACAAGCGGCGCAAGTGAAGCGGCCCCCTTTGGGTTGTGGGTTGCGGCAGTCTTCTGAACTCAAGGATACTAAATGCGGTTTCTCACTCGTGCTTTGATCGGTCTTTTCCTGACGGCTTGCACGGTGGGCCTTTTCGCTTTGGCAGGCAGCATTACCTACGGCGCGTTGCAGGCCCGCTGGGCGGATGAGGGGCGCCCGCCTCCGACGCGCGAACGGGTTTTTGCGGCAGAGGTGGCCCCCTTGGAGTTTGGGGAGGAAACCCCGATCCTGACAGCCTTTGGTGAAATCAGATCGCGGCGCACACTGGAGCTTCGCGCGCCCGCTGAAGGCACAGTGATCGAGTTGGCCGAGGGGTTTGAAGACGGCGGCGCCGTCACCGCAGGGCAGCTTTTGTTGCGGATTGATCCGGCAGAAGCGCAATCCGCCCGCGACACGGCAGCCACCGATCTGCGCGATGCCGAGAATGAACTGGCGGAAGCGACCCGCGCCTTGGAACTGGCCGAGGAAGAGGTCGCCGCCGCGCGGATGCAGGCCGAAATTCGCAGCCGCGCCTTGATCCGGGCCAGCGATTTGCTGGAGCGCGGCGTAGGCTCTGCCGCGGCGGTGGAAACGGCGGAACTGGCCGATGCCACGGCGCGTCAGCAAATCCTGTCGCAACGCCGCGCCTTGGCGGTGGCAGAGGCGCGGGTCGATAACGCTGATACAGCGCTGGACCGCCGTCGGATCGCCTTAGCCGAGGCCGAGCGGCGCTTGGCGCAAACGGAGTTGCGGGCAGAATTCAGCGGCGTGTTGACCGAAGTGGACGCCGCCGCAGGCCGCTTGGTAAACCGCAACGAACGCCTTGCCGCCTTGATAGACGCTGATGCGCTAGAGGTCGCTTTCAGGATCTCGACCGCGCAATACATCCGCCTTCTGAATGAGGAAGGCGCGTTGACCCAACGCCCGGTGCGCGTGATTTTGGATGTCTTTGGTCTGGATGTGCAGGCCAGTGCCACGCTGACCCGCGAAAGCGGCGCGGTAGAGGAAGGGCAATCAGGTCGCCTGCTGTTCGCCCGCCTTGAGACGCCACGGGGCCTGCGCGTGGGGGATTTCGTGCGCGTAGAAGTAGACGAGCCGACCTTGCCCCGCGTGGCACGCCTGCCCGCGGCGGCCCTCGGGTCCGATGGGCAAATCCTGCTTTTGGGGGAAAACAATGTGCTTGAGGCGGTCGATGTCTCTCTGATGAGCCGCCAGGGCGACACGGTCCTTATTCGCGGTGAACAGGGCGCAGGCCCGTTGCAAGGCCGCGATGTGGTGCTGGCGCGTACACCGGTTCTGGGGGCGGGCATCCGCGTGAACCCGATCCGCCCCGATGCCCCAGACGCCGCCGAAGTGCCCGATACCATCGCCCTCGATCCTGACCGCCGCGCCCGTCTGATTGCCTTTGTAGAGGGCAACGGTTTCATCCCCGCTGATGTCCGCGAACGGATGCTGCGCCAACTGGCCGAGGAAGAGGTGCCAACCCGCATGGTCAACCGCCTCGAAGCGCGGATGGGCAGCTGACATGCGCAATCTTCCCCCTTCGGCCGGCGGCATCCTAAGCTACTTCACCCGGCACAGAACGGCGGCAAACCTTGTCTTGGTGATGATGGTCGTCGCGGGCCTTGCCGCGCTCCCCCAGATGCGGGCGCAGTTCTTCCCCGATGTGGTCTCGGACGACATCACCATCGTCACCACATGGGACGGGGCCGGGGCCGAAGATGTAGACACCGCCATTGTCGCGGTGCTGGAACCGGCCTTGCTTCTGGTGCCGGGCGTCGCGGGAACCTCTGCCTCGTCCCGCGAAGGACGCGCAACGATCACCTTGGAGTTCGACCCCGGCTGGGACATGTCGCGTGCCGCCGATGAGGTGCAGCAAGCCCTCGATGCAGTTACAGACCTTCCCGACGATGCCGACGAGGGCTCGATCAGGCGCGGCAATTGGTTTGACCGGGTCACCGACGTTGTCATCACCGGCCCCGTGGCCACCGAGCAACTCGGGCGCTTTGCCGATGAATTCGTGACCCGCCTGTTCGAGGCGGGCGTGACCAACACGACGATCCGCGGCGTCGCCGCCCCCGAAACCTTGGTGGTTGTGCCCTCGGCCAATCTGATCCGCTACGACGTGTCGATGGCCGAGATTGCCAGCGTCATTGCCGATGCCGCCGATACCGCGCCCGCGGGCGACGTGGACGCTGCCAACGCGCGGGTCCGCACCGGGAGCGAATCGCGCAGCGCCGAGCAGATCGCCGCGCTGACCCTGCGCACCAACGATGATGGCTCTGTGTTGACCATCGCAGATGTGGCCGTGATCCAGGTCAACGGCATCGACAGGGACCGCGCCTATTTCGTCGGCGAAGACCCCGCCATCGTGATCCGCGTCAACCGATCCGAGGCGGGCGACGCCTTGGCCATTCAGGCCGATGTGGAACGCGTCGCCGCCGCGCTGGAGGCAACCCTGCCCACCGGCACCCAGATCGACCTGATCAACACGCGGGCCGAAGCGATCTCTGGCCGCCTGAACATCCTTCTCGATAACGCGCTCATGGGGCTTGGCCTTGTGATCGCGCTGCTGTTCCTGTTCCTGAACGCACGCACCGCGTTTTGGGTGGCCATGGGCATCCCCGTCGCCATGACAGCCGCCATTGCGCTGATGTTCATCGCGGGCATCACCATCAACATGATCTCGCTGTTTGCGCTGATTATCACCCTCGGCATCGTGGTGGATGACGCCATCGTTGTGGGCGAACATGCCGACTACCGTGCCCGGCACCTGGGGGAGCCTCCGGTCGTGGCCGCCGAAAACGCCGCCCGCCGCATGGCTGCGCCGGTGTTCTCGGCCACGCTCACCACTGTCCTTGCCTTCACGGGCCTCGTGGCCGTCGGGGGCCGGTTTGGTGATCTGATCTCGGACATTCCCTTCACCGTGATCGTGGTGCTCTTGGCGAGCCTTGTGGAATGCTTCCTGATCCTGCCCAACCACATGTCCCATGCCTTGGCTCATTCCGCGCAATCGCACTGGTACGATCTGCCCTCGCGCGTGGTGAATACAGGCTTCGATTGGATGAAGCGGGTCATCTTTCGCCCGCTGATGCGTTTCGTTGTCTGGGCCAGGTATCCGGTTATCGCCGGGGTGATCGTGCTCTTGTCCACCCAAACGGCGCAATTCATCCGGGGCGATGTGATCTTCCGCTTCTTCAGCGCGCCGGAAACTGGCAGCGTCACGGCGAATTTTGCCATGGTCGACGGCGCAAGCCGCGAAGACAGCCTTCAGCAGATGCTAGAGATGCAACGCGCCGCCGAAGCCGTCGGTGCCGCGTTTGAGGCCGAGCATGGGGTGAACCCGCTGGCCTATGTTCTGGCAGAAATCGGCGGCAATTCGGGCCGCCAATTGGGCGGGACCGAGAACAAGAGCACCGACCTTCTGGGCGCGCTGTCGATCGAGCTGATCTCAGCCGACCTGCGCCCCTACTCCAGCTTCGCCTTCGCCAGCGCAATGCAGGACGAGGTGCGGCAACTGCCCTTGACCGAAACTCTGGCGTTTCGCGGTGGCCGTGGCGGCCCCGGCGGCGATGCCATTGACGTGCAGGTCTTCGGGGCTTCCACCGATGTGCTGAAATCCGCGTCCCAAGCCCTGCAAAGCGCCTTGGCGGTGTTTGCGGAGGTCTCGGGGCTAGAGGATTCGATGGCTTACGACCGAGAAGAGCTGCTGCTGGAACTCACCCCACAGGGCGAAGCGCTGGGTTTCCAGATCGCAACCCTCGGCCGCACCCTTCGCAACCGCCTGGGCGGGGTCGAGGCCGCGACTTACCCCGATGGCCCCCGCACCGCATCGATCCGCGTTGAACTGCCCGACGGCGAGCTGACCGCAGATTTCCTTGACCGGACGCTGCTGCGCTCGGACAGCGGCCAGTATGTGCCCCTCGCCGATATTGTCACCGTGGCCACCCGTCAGGGGTTTTCCACAATTCAGCGTGAAAACGGCGTGCGGCTGATCTCGGTTATGGGCGACCTGTCCGAGGATGACCCCGCCCGC
The DNA here is from genome assembly GCF_038396845.1 of Gymnodinialimonas sp. 57CJ19. Taxonomy (NCBI): domain Bacteria; kingdom Pseudomonadati; phylum Pseudomonadota; class Alphaproteobacteria; order Rhodobacterales; family Paracoccaceae; genus Gymnodinialimonas; species Gymnodinialimonas sp. 57CJ19. The sequence goes on along the minus strand of NZ_CP151587.1, from coordinate 391,426 downwards.
GCCGAAGCCGTGATGACCGAACTGCGTGAGGTCATCATCCCCCAGATCGAGGAATCCTTCGGCGTCTCCACCCGGCTTTCCGGTTTGGCCGAGGATGAAAACGCCTTCCTCACCGATGCCATGACAGGGTTCATCCTGTGCCTCATCGGCATCTATCTGGTGCTGGCCTGGATCTTCGCCTCTTGGGCGCGGCCCTTGGTGGTGATGTCAATCATCCCCTTCGGGCTGGTGGGTACAATCTTCGGGCATGTGGCTTGGGATGTGCCGCTAAGCATGTTCACGGTCGTGGGCCTGATCGGGATGACGGGGATCATCATCAATGATTCCATCGTTCTGGTCACCACCGTCGATGAATACGCCGAAAAACGCGGCCTGTTTCCGGCCATCGTGGATGGCGCCTGCGACCGCCTGCGCCCGGTTCTCCTGACGACACTGACAACCGTCCTGGGCCTGACGCCGCTGCTTTGGGAAACCTCCCAAGACGCGCAATTTCTCAAACCTACGGTGATTACCTTGGTCTATGGCTTAGGCTTCGGCATGGTGATCGTGCTCCTGGTGGTGCCAGCGCTGCTGGCCATCGGACAAGACGTCGGCCAGCAGATGCGCGGCTTCCGCCGGGCGCTGCACGCGCGTGCCCATAGCCCTGCCACAACCTTCGCATTCGGCGCCCTCACACTGGCAACTGCGGCGATCTTCTCGGCCACCCTTGGGGCGTATATCGTCCAAGGCGCCATGTGGCGCCCGCTTGCCCCCTATGCCTCCTCGGCCCCCATGGCCTTCGTCGTGTTCATCCTCACAACCGCCGTGCTCTGTGGCCTCGGGCTCATCCTCAGCCTGATCGCCACAACCCTGCACAAGCCGCGCAAACGCGCCGCATCGGCCTAGCCCCTTCATCTTTTCAAAAATATCGCGGGGAGTTTGAGGGGCTGGCCTCTCAATTCTTCCCTCTCACCCGGTGCAGCGGTCCAACTCAATCGCCATCCGGCTGCCAATAACCGTGATCCGCAAATCACCCCGGTTCATCGCAAAGGGGCCGTGATCGGCTGGTACAACATCCGCCGCTCCAGTCAGCCAGGCACCCTGTCGCTCCACCGATGCCTCCGACACCCAGATCATCGGATCTCGGTGCTCCACCACCAGCGCCTCGTCATTGCCTGTATCAGGGACCTGAGCGCGAACGGTGACCCGCAAGCCATCGGCGATCGGCTCAATCGCGCAAGTTACAGTACCGGCGCCCGCCTCACGCGCCGTGAACGGGCGATCCGACAAAGCCGCCGCAATCGCGCCGTCGCGTGTTGTAACCTGCGGCAACACCCCCGCCAGATCGACCGAGATCGGCATGCATACGTCTTGGCACACGCCCATTTCCAGCCGCCCGGAAACCTGCGCCACACCATCGGTGTTCAGGGCAAATTCCACCGGCAAAATCACATCGCCCTCATAGCCGATGGAGCGCAACCCGTTCGAGTAAAACACCCTCGGCCGCGGCCAATGCATCGCCATGCCTGCCACGCCGTCAGCCTGCGTCAGGCGCAACACCGTCGGCACCCCGCCATCACCCGGCGCGCGCCAATAGGTCTTCCAGCCCGGTGCCAAACGGATACGGATCGCGGCCATGTGGCGGTCGCCCTCCATCCGGTAGCCGGGCATCAGGCTCACATCCACCACGTCATCGGCGGAAAAGTACTGCGCCGAAGCGGGGAAAGCTGCCAACACCCCAAGGGCTGCGGCGCAAAGGAAACGGATCATACGTGTCATGTAACCTGACCTAGGAACTTGCCGTTGAAATGAAAAGTCACGTTCACGCGACGCGCATCCGCGAAAGGCGATTGATTGAATCCGGCAACAGGCCCATGCTGAGGCTATGACCATGCCCGACCTCTCACACGATCTCACAGGCAAGCTGCTCATCGCAATGCCCGGAATGGAAGATCCGCGCTTTGCAGGCGCGGTTATATTCCTGTGCATCCACTCCCCCGATCAAGCCATGGGCCTTATGGTCAACAAGCCGATGGAGGAGGTCACCTTCCAAGAGCTGATGGAACAACTCGATATCCCCAAGCGCGGTGCGGCTCCGACCGTTCCCGTCTGCTTTGGGGGGCCCGTCGAGATGCGCCGCGGCTTCGTGTTGCATTCCCCCGACTACGCCCCTCGTGGGGAAGAGGCGCTGCGCGTCGATCATCGCTTCGCCATGACAGGCACCCTCGATATCCTCGAAGACATCGCCGGCGGGCGTGGCCCCATGCGGTCGCTTCTGGTGCTCGGTTACGCCGGCTGGGGCGAAGGCCAGCTAGAGGCCGAAATTTCCCGTAACGATTGGCTGACCGCCGATGCGACACCGGAACTGGTCTTTGATCTGGCGATGGGCAAGAAGTGGGACGCCGCTGTGCAAAGCCTTGGCATCAATCCCCTGATGCTCTCGTCCGAGGCGGGGCACGCCTGACCCGCGGTTCCCCTACGTCGCCGCCCGTCGCAAACGATCATTGATCGCGCGCCCCAATCCGACCTCGGGCACATCGGCCACCCGGATCACTTGTGCGCCCTGTGCCTCGGCACGCGTGTCCGCGGCGTGGAGCGTAGCGAACAGCCGCGCGGCGGCCTCAACGAGGTCGCCCCGCTCGGAGAGCGTGAAGTCCCCCGAAACCGCCCCGAACCCAATCGTGACCTCACCGGGCGCGGTAGCGCCCCCAAGCACAACCTTGGTGCGCGGCGCATAATGGCGCTCCATCTGCCCCGGCGCTTCCACGCGGCCCGGCGTCAAATCTGCCGTGACCGGTCCCACCACTGCCTCCACGGCCTCTCGCGAAATACCGCCTTCTCGCAGCAGGCGCACGCCGCCCGGGCCGGGGGCCAGAATCGTCGATTCCAACCCTACGCCGCAGGCCCCGCCGTCCAGCACCGCCTCTACCTTGTCGCCCAGGCCTGCCACCACATGCTCGGCCAATGTCGGGCTGATCTGCCCTGACGGATTGGCCGAGGGCGCTGCGATCGGGCCGCCAAATGCCTCCAGCACGGCGCGGGCCAACGGATGGGCGGGCACGCGGATCGCCAATGTGTCCAACCCACCCGAAACCAGATCCGCCACTTGCCCCTTGGAGGGCACCACAAGCGTCATCGGGCCGGGCCAGAACGCTGTCGCCAAGGCCAACGCCGTGTCGGAAAACACCCCCAATTCCCGCGCTGCCTCCAGCGTCGAGACGTGCACAATCAGGGGGTTGAATGTGGGGCGGCCTTTGGCCTCGAATATCCGCGCCACGGCCCGGCTGTTGCGGGCATCGGCCGCAAGGCCGTAGACGGTCTCGGTGGGTAGCGCCAGCAGCCCGCCGTGGCGCAACACCTCAGCGGCGCGCGTGATGCCCGCGACATTTTCGTGCAACATTTCGGGTTTAGGGCGGGACATCTCGTGACGTAACGTTGAAGTTGCTGAACCAATTGCCGAGGCTCCATTGTTTGCCTCAACACGATAACGGCCCTAGCGCGAAACGTATCCGCGCGCAAATGGCCCCGCTCCGGGAGACCCCTGAAATGACCTATCGCGCCCCCGTTTCCGACATAAGCTTTTGCCTCGATCACATCGTCGGGTTTGACCGCTTGCAAGCTGCCCCCACGTTTGAAGACGCTACGAGCGACGTGGTTCAGGCGATTCTGACTGAAGCTGGCCGCATCTGCGAAGAGGTCATCGCGCCTCTCAATCGCGGTGGCGATCTGACGCCCGCGCGGTTGGAGAACGGCGTCGTGCGCACCTCTCCCGGTTTCGCAGACGGCTACAAGGCGATTGCTGACGCAGGCTTTCTGGCGATATCCGCCGGACAGGATCATGGCGGCATGGGCCTGCCCCTGACCGTGACCACCGCCGTGAATGAGATGATCGGTAGTGCTTGCCTGTCGCTCGAGTTGAACCCCCTGATGACCCAAGGCCAGATCGAGGCGTTGGAGCATCATGCCTCGGACGAGATCAAGGACCTCTACCTGCCCAAGCTGACGACCGGCGAATGGTGCGGCACGATGAACCTGACCGAGCCGCAGGCCGGATCGGACGTGGGCGCCTTGTCTTCCAAGGCGGAACCCAATGGCGACGGCACCTATGCGGTGTCGGGCCAGAAAATCTACATTTCCTGGGGTGACCACGATATGGCCGAAAACATCGTCCATCTGGTCCTTGCTCGCCTTCCCGGCGCGCCCAAAGGCACCAAGGGCATCAGCCTGTTCCTGGTGCCGAAGAAAATCCCCGACGAAAACGGCAACCCCGGTGTCGCCAACACCCTGAGCGTGGTGAGCCTGGAACATAAGTTGGGCCTTCACGGCTCCCCCACCTGCGTGATGCAGTACGACGGCGCGCAGGGCTGGCTGATCGGCGAGGAAAACAAAGGCATGGCCGCCATGTTCACGATGATGAACAACGCCCGCCTTGGCGTCGGCGTGCAGGGCCTGTCGATTGCCGAGGCCGCCTATCAGCATGCGCTGGCCTTCGCGCAGGAGCGCAAGCAGGGCCGCAGCCCGGTAGAGGACGGCACCGGCACGATCCTTGACCACGCTGACGTGCGTCGCATGCTGATCGAGATGAAAGCCGAGGTCTTTGCCGCCCGGGCCATGGCGCTGGATCTGGCGGTGGCGTTGGACCTTGCCAGAACCGGCGACACCGACGCCGCTGCCCGCGCAGCGTTCCTGACCCCGATCACCAAGACCTACGGCACCGAGATGGGGATCAAGCTGGCTAACATCGGTATTCAGGTTCACGGCGGCATGGGCGTGATCGAGGAAACCGGGGCCGCCCAATTCGCCCGCGACGTGCGTGTCACCGCGATTTACGAAGGCACCAACGGCATTCAGGCCATGGACCTTGTGGGCCGCAAGCTGATGGATGGCGGCGCGGCGGCCTTTGCCTTGCTCGACGAGATCGAAGCCGCAGGCGATCCCGCTGTCAACGCCGTGGCGCAAGAGCTTCGCAAGACGACGACGCATCTTCTGGGCCTCGATATGAACGACCGATTCGGAGGCGCTGTGCCTTACTTGATGGCATTTGCCCGTGTGTTGGGGGCGCATTACCACGCCAAGGCAGCCGCGACAGGTGACAAGACCCGCCAAAGCCTCGCCAAGTTCTACTTGTCGCGCCTTCTGCCCGAAGCGCACGGCCTGCTGGCGCAGGCGCAATGTGGGGCCGACGGGCTCTATGATCTGAGCGCTGATGAGTTGGCGGCGTAATCATGGCCGCACAGGGCTTCACGTGGTTGGCGGGCAAAGCTGGCGACGCGAAGCTCTTCCATCACGGCAAATTGGCGACCACCTTGCGGGGGCGAAAAGCGCAGGCCTTCCTTGACCTTACCGCCGCTGGCGACGAGGGTGCGGCACAACTCGAAGCGGCGCGACTTACGGGTAACTACAAGCGCGGCAACGAACGGATTTCCAAAGGACACGCACGCAATGCCTGATGGTAGTTTGAACCCAATTCGCACCCCTTTCCCCGACGCCCCATCCGAGGGCGAGGCTGTTGAGGTGGCCGAAGGCATCCTTTGGCTGCGCATTCCCCTGCCGATGGTTCTGGACCATGTGAATGTCTACGCCCTGCGCGATGCCGATGGCTGGACGATTATTGATACAGGCGTGAACTCCAAGCGCACCAAGGCGCTGTGGGAAACGATTTTCGCGGGCCCCTTGGGCGGTATCCCCGTGACCCGCCTGGTCGTGACGCACCACCACCCCGACCACGTAGGCCTTGCAGGGTGGTTCCAGAACCGCGGCGCGGAGCTGCATATGACGCGCACCGCGTGGTTGTTCTCGCGCATGTTGACGCTGGATGAACAGACCGAAGCCACAGACGAGCAGGTGCAATTCTGGATCAACGCGGGCATGTCCGCCGAAGTGTTGGCAGAGCGTCGCGCGGAGCGGCCGTTCAACTTTGCCGACATTGTCCACCCCATGCCCTTGGGGTTCGAGCGCCTGCACGAGGGGGGCACAATCGACATGGGCGGGCGCACGTGGGACATCCGCTTTGGCCACGGTCACGCGCCCGATCACGCGACATTCTGGAGCCGCGACGGCGATATCGTCATCGGGGGCGACCAATTGCTGGCTACGATCTCTCCCAACATCGGTGTCTACGCGACCGAGCCCGAGGCCGATCCGTTGGGCGACTGGATGGCAGCTTGCGAGGCGTTGCAAGCCCACGCCCGTGAAAGCCAATTGGTGCTGCCGGGCCACAAATTGCCCTTCACCGGCTTGCCCGCACGGATGCGGCAATTGATCGACAACCACCACAGGGCGCTGGTGCGCCTGCGCGATCACATCGCAAAAGGCCCCTGTAGCGCGGCAGAGTGCTTTCCGGCGCTGTTCAAACGCAGGATAGACGGCGGCACCTATGGGTTGGCGCTGGTCGAGGCGGTGGCGCATCTGAACCACCTGCACCAGCTGGGGCAGGTCACCCGGGCGCGGCGTGATGACGGGGCATGGGCCTACACGCTGGCATAGTGGCGCATCGCGGCATTGAGACACGCTTGACCGGGGCTGACATGCTGCGCGTTCTGCGGTATTTCGGGCGCAACAGAATTTTGAAATCTCCGACCCAAGGAACCCAACATGGCCGATCAAGACGACTACAAGCACGGCGAAATGGACATCAGCGAACAGGAAAGAGCGTTTGATGGCTTTATGAAAGCGTCCACAAACGTAGCGATTTTCTGCATCGTCGTGGTGATTTTCCTGGCGATCTTCGCAACATGATCGGGGCGCTGCGGATTGCCTTTGCGGGCCTTCTGGCGCTGACGCTGGGGGGCTGTGTCGGGGAATCCGTTTGGGCTCCGGACGAAGAGGTTGCCCGCGCAACCTATGTGGCGCCGGGCCCTGCGACGGTCACGTTGATCACCTCGATCAATACGCAAAGCAATTCCGGTGCTCATTCCGGGTTGCTGATTGATGGCGCCCAACGCTTGTTGTTCGATCCTGCCGGAAGTTGGCACAACCCCGGCGTGCCAGAGCGTAACGACGTGCTGTTTGGCATGTCGCCCGCCTATATGGATATGTACATGGCGTTTCAGTCCAATGGCGTGTTCGAAGTGCGGACACAGACCGTTGAGGTCTCCGCCGAGGTGGCGCAGCAATTGAGCCACGCCGTGCAAAGCTATGGCGCTGTGGCGCCGGCCTATTGCTCTCGCTCCATCTCAGAGATTTTGGGGAATACGCCGGGGTTCACCTCGATCCGGCAGACGTTCTTCCCGCTGAACACGATGGAACAATTCGCGCAGATTCCCGGTGTGCAAGAAGCAACGATCGTCGGCACCACCGGCGATGAGGATGACGCCAGCGATGCGGTTCTGGCGGCGCAACTGGCGAACTAGCCTTTTGCGTCTTTTCGTAGGGCGCACAAAGAAAAACCCCCGTCAGGCGTGGCCTGCGGGGGTTTTTCAATTCTTGATGATTCGCATGTGCGACCGACGCGGGGCTACTTAGAGCATCCCTTCGCGCTGGAGCTTTTTGCGCGCCAGTTTGCGGGCACGACGGATTGCTTCCGCCTTCTCGCGTGCGCGTTTCTCCGAGGGTTTTTCGTAATGCTGCTTGAGCTTCATTTCACGAAAGACGCCTTCGCGCTGAAGTTTTTTCTTCAGAGCACGGAGCGCTTGATCGACATTGTTGTCGCGAACACTGACCTGCATGTGGTGTCACCACCTTTCTAGGTTAGAATTGCAAGGATCTGCAGGAAGTGGCGCTATAGCAATTGCCCTCTATCTTGTCTAGCCAAGGGATAAGGAGACTGCGAATGACTGATACGAGTGATGCCATCCTAGATGCCGCGCGCCTGCATGTACCTTTCGACGGCTGGTCGGAGGCGACTTTTGAGGCCTCTGCCCATGATGCGGGGGTGTCGATTGCCGATGCGCGGGCGCTTTTCCCGCGGGGGGCCGTTGATCTGGCGATGGCGTTCCACCGCCGTGCGGATCGGGCCTTGGCCGAGACCTTGGCGGGTGCCGATCTGGCCGCAATGCGGTTTCGCGACAGGATCACCTTTGCCGTAAAGCGGCGCTTGGAGCTGGTCGCAGCAGATAAAGAGGCCGTACGCCGGGGGGCGACGTTGTTTGCCTTGCCGATCCATGCCGCCGACGGGGCCAAGCTGATGTGGGAAACCGCAGATGTCATCTGGACCGGTCTGGGGGACAGCAGCCGGGATTTGAACTGGTACACTAAACGCGCAACGCTGGCCGGAGTGTATTCGGCGACGGTCCTGTTTTGGCTGGGAGATCAATCCGAGGGCCATGGGGCCAGTTGGGAATTACTGGATCGACGCATTGGCGATGTGATGAAGATTGAAGAGATCAAAGCGAAGGTGCGCGGATCGGCCCTGATGAAGCCGTTTGCCGCCGGGCTCGACCGCTTCGCGGCCTCCGTGCGCGCGCCGCGCGGGGCGGAGCAAGATGATTTGCCGGGCCGCTGGACGCCTCCGGCGTAAACCCGCCCTTCGGGCGGTGGGGGCGCCTTCGACGCAATATGAACGATGCAAAACGAGGGATGGAAATGGCGGATATGATGCGGGCAGTCGAGATCGCGGAACCCGGCGGGCCAGAGGTGCTGCGGCTGTGTGAGCGCCCGGTCCCGTCGCCGGGGGCGGAACAGATCTTGATTGCGGTGGACCATGCGGGGGTGAACCGCCCCGATGCGCTGCAACGGGCGGGCAGCTATGCACCGCCGCCGGGGGCGTCTGATTTGCCCGGGTTGGAATGCTCAGGCCGGGTGGCCGCCGTCGGTCCGGGCGTGACGCGGTGGGCCGTGGGCGATGCGGTCTGTGCGTTGTTGCCGGGCGGCGGCTATGCCGAGCAGGTCGTGACACACCAAGACCATGCGCTGCCGGTGCCCGAGGGCCTGTCGATGGCCCAAGCCGCGGCTTTGCCAGAGACGTATTTCACGGTTTGGAGCAATGTTTTCATGCGCGCGGGACTAAGGGCCGGGCAGAGGTTTCTTGTCCATGGCGGCTCGAGCGGGATCGGTACGACAGCCATCCAATTGGCGTGCGTCTTGGGGGCGAGAGTGTTTACCACGGCGGGGTCGGCCGAGAAATGCGCTGCTTGCGAGGCCTTGGGGGCGGAGCAGGCGATCAACTATCGCGACGCGGATTTCGTGGCGGCCATGAAGGACGTGGGCGGGGCAGATGTGATCCTTGATATGGTGGGGGGAGAATACCTGCCGCGCAACGTGCAGGCTTTGGCCAATGACGGGCGTTTGCAGCAGATTGCGTTTTTGCAGGGGCCGAAGGTGGAGCTGAATTTCGCGCAAGTGATGGTACGACGGCTGACGATTTCGGGCTCGACCCTGCGGCCGCAATCGGACGGGGCGAAGGCGGAGATCGCAGCCGAGTTGCGCGACAAGGTGTGGCCGTTGTTGGCGGCCGGAAGAGTCGCTCCGGTGATGGACCAGACCTTCGCGTTGGAGCAGGCGGGGGAGGCCCATAGGCGGATGGAATCCAGCGCCCACATTGGGAAGATTGTATTGAAGGTTGCTTGAACGGCCCTTGGGGCGGGCGGCGGTCTGCCAGAGGTTGAGTTAGGTGGCTTTGGCAGAGTGCGGGCTCCCTCCGGGGGGAGTTGTACGGCCAAGGTGAATGGGGCGGCGCGGCCTGCGGTCAGGGCGCGTCGAAGGCCTGCCAGCCGGCGATGTAGCGGGTGGCAGCGGTGACGATACATACCGCAGAGAAGCCCCAAGCGATCCAGGCGAAAGCGGAGGGAAACAGGCAGAAGGCGGCAAAGATGGCGATGGTTTCTGCCCCCTCGGCCAAGCCACCCAGGTAGTAGATGCCCTTGGAGGGGTAGTCGGTTGCTTGCAGGCCGCGCCGTTCTGCGATGATCGAATAGGCAAGGAACGAGGTTCCCGTCAGGACAAAGCAGGCGATCAGGACCGCGCCGGGAAGGCCATTGGTTGCAGGGTCTGCGAAGATGAAGCCGATGGGGAAGGCGGCGTAGAAGACGAAATCCAGGGCGATATCCAGAAACGCCCCACGATCGGTGGGGGCGGTCAGGCGTGCAACGGCGCCGTCCAAGCCGTCGGCCAGGCGGTTCAGGGCGAGGCCCAGAAGGGCCAGGGAATACATCTCGAAGGCGGCAGCAAGTGCGGCCAGCAGGCCGATGCCACATCCAATCAGCGTGATCTGATCGGCGCGTACGCCACGGGCCACCAGCCACCGGGCGGGGGGCTGCATCAGCATTCGCTGCAAGGGCAAGAGGCGGGCGTCGATCATGGGGGCGTCATGGCTTGCAGCGGCATTCCGGTCAATGCACAGGTTTGTTAGCGGGGGCGCCGCTGCCACAATAAAACCGAGAGAAGGCAGGGCAGGCCGCCGATTGCAGCAAGGGCCTGCAACGTGCCGATCGGACCGAATGCGGGCAGCATCCCAAGCCCCACCAGCGGCGCAAGGGCCGAGACGCTAAGGATGGGCAAGGCCAAGCGGGCCATGGTGGCAGGATAGGCCGCCGGGCCGAACAGCGCCAAGGGCACGGTGCCCCGCGCAATCGTCCAGAGGCCCAAGCCCATGCCGTAGATTATGAGACACAGGGCAGCGGGCGCGTGGAGCGACAAGATGGCAAGGCCGCCCGCCACGCAAAAGGTTGAGACGACCATGGTTGTCAGCGGCGAATGACGCCCGCCGCCCAACATCTCGACCAGGCGCGCGCCCACTTGTGAGGGGCCAATGACTGCCCCCAAAGTCGCCGCTTGGGTGAGGCTATAGCCGCTGGCCATCAGAAGCCGGGGCAGGTGAAGGGCGACGGTGGAGAATATGAACACGAGGCAGACGCCCGCCAAGGCGATGGCGCAAAGGCGCGGGTCACGCCAGGGGATCGGGGCAGCGGACGGGGCGTCTTCCTCGGCTGTTTCGGGCGTCAGGGTGGCACGGGGCACCCCGAAACGGCAGAGCGGCAGGGTAACGAGAAGGTGCAAAACGGCGTAGGTGGCGCAGGTGCCGCGCCAGCCCCACGTCTCGACCAGCAGGGCAGAGAGTGGCCAGCAGATTGTGGCGCTGAACCCGCCCACAAGCGTGAGCGCGGTGATGGCGCGCCGTGCCTCTCCGCCGAAGATCTGCGCAAGGGTGGAGAAGGCGGCCTCGTATAATGTGGCGGCCATGGCGCCCCCGATCACGATCCACGCCAAAAGGTAGACGGGCAGGCTTGGGGCGAGCGCGAGCAGAAATAGCCCCATGCTCAACAGTATCACCCCGGCGGACATGACGGCCCGCCCCCCGTGCCGGTTGATCGCGCGGCCCGCCGGTCCGGCGGCCAAGGCCGAGGCCAGAAGCGCGAGAGAGATACCGCCGGTCACGGCATAGGCGCTCCATCCCGTGTCATGGATGATGGGCGGGGCAAGGATCGCCAGAAGGTAGAAAGAGCTACCCCATGTGAGGATTTGGACAGTCCCAAGAGTTGCGGCAAGAACCCGGTGGCTCGGGGCGAAAGGCATCGGTTACCTCACTCAAGCCTATCAATCAGCGCAGTCAGCCCGCCTAGGTCGGGAAGCTCGTGAAATTTCGGATGCCCCTCGGGTGTTTCAGCATGTTCCAGCGCCCAAGCGATGCCGTGGGGGACATAGACCGCATGGGCTCCCACATCGAGCGCGGGACGGATATCGGATTTCATCGAATTACCCACCATCATCGCGTGCTTCGGCCCCATGCCGTGGATCGAAAAGGCGTGTTCATAGGTGGCGGGGTGTTTCTCGGAAACGATCTCGACGGCGGCGAACAAATCGCCCAAGCCGCTGGCGGCCAGCTTCTGCTCCTGATGCAAAAGGTCGCCCTTGGTGATCAAAACCAGCGGATATCTGTCCGTCAGCCGACCCAGGGTTTCCTCCACATGGGGCAGAAGGTGGATTGGGTGGCGCAGCATTTCCTGGCCCATCTCAAGTATCTGACCGATGACATGGCCTTCAACGCGCCCGTCAGTCACCGCGACGGCGGTTTCGATCATCGAAAGCATGAAGCCTTTGATACCAAAGCCATAATGCCCGATATTCTGGACCTCAAATTCCAACAGACGCTCACGCAGGTGGGTATCCTCGGCGTAATCGGCCAGCAATTCAGCGAACCTGTCTTCGGTCAAACGAAAGAAACTTTCGTTTTGCCAAAGCGTATCATCGGCATCAAAACCGATCACGCTTAACCTTTCGCCCATATCACCCTCTTTTCGGAATCGATTGCAGTCTTATATACTGCGGTCTAACCACGGGACTTGGAACCGGGATCAGACTTCATGATGACACTTCAAATGATGGCAGATGAGCCCGACGACGTCGATACCGGAGACGGCGACGTCTCGCTTGCAACGAAGACCAAAACAAAGACCCAACGGCCACCGATGTACAAGGTGATGCTGCTCAACGACGACTACACGCCGATGGAGTTCGTCGTGCATGTGTTGGAGCGGTTCTTTGGCATCACCCATTCCGCCGCTGTGGAGATTATGCTGGTGGTTCACAAGAAGGGGCTTGCGGTTGTGGGCGTCTTCTCGCACGAGATTGCCGAAACGAAAGTGGCGCAGGTGATGGATTTCGCCCGCCGCAACCAACACCCCCTGCAATGCACGATGGAGAAGGAGGAGTAATCCTCCTCTGATCTTATGACCCCCGATAGATGGACCCTCGCCCTTGATAGCGGCGAATTAGAGGCGCCTTCCGGTGCCGTTCTGGTGCTGCAAGCGCGCGCCGACAGCGATTTTTCCGCGCTGGGTGAAGTGACCTGCGTGCAAGGCTTCGCGCCGGATTACGACCGGTTGGAGGCCCGTGGCCAAAACGTGATGGTAGAGGCCGAGGGCCAATTCGCCAGCGCCCTTGTGCAGATCACCAAATCCCGTGCCGGCACGTTTTCGGCGATTGCCGAGGCATTGGGACGAATCCCGCCGGGCGGGCTTTTAATGGTCGATGGCCAGAAAGAAGAGGGGATCGAGGCGATTGTAAAACAGCTCAAGCGGGTGTTTGCGGTCGATCACGTATACTCCAAGGCTCACGGCAAGCTGGCCTGGCTGCGCCGCCCCGATGCGATCCCGGCAGAGGTGCTGGATTGGATCGTAACGCCCGAGGTGGGCGAGCACGGCTATATGACTGTCCCCGGAGGCTTCAGCGTGGATGGGCCCGACCGTGGGTCCGAGATCCTTGTAGCGCTACTGCCAGAACTGAAAGGCCGTGTCGCGGATTTTGGGGCCGGTTGGGGGTATCTCGCTGCCGAGGTTCTGGCCGAGCAGGAGGGGATCGAGACACTTGATCTGATCGAAGCCGACCACGCCATGCTGGAAGCGGCGCAGGTCAACGTTGAAGACCCCCGCGCCGATTTCCATTGGGCCGATGTCACCCGCTTCACGCCGGACGCCCCCTACGACGCGATTATCTGCAACCCGCCCTTCCACACGGGCCGCCGCGCAGATCCTGAAATTGGCCGCGCCTTCATTCAGGCAGCCGCCCGCCACCTGACGGCAAGGGGCCGCTTTTTCATGGTAGCCAACCGGCATCTGCCCTATGAAGAGACCCTCAAATCCTGCTTCGGCTCCGGCTCGATGCTGGGAGAGCTAGAGGGCTACAAAATCTACGAGGCGATGAAGCCTCTTGGAAAACCAAAGCGCTAGAACGCATTTCTCACACATCTAGGGATCATCCAGATGAGCCTTTCCATCCAAGGTAAGACCGCCATTGTGACCGGTGCCGCCAACGGCGTTGGGCTTGCGATTGCCCGCCATTTTATTGACCGGGGCGCGAATGTCATGTTCGCCGACCGTGATAAGTCTCGGCTGAAAGACGAATGCGGAGAGACCGAAGGCAGCGATGAAAACATCCGCTACTTCTCCGGCGACCTGCGCGAACGTCTGACGGTCGAAAACCTGATCTCGGCCACGATCGACGCTTATGACCGGATTGATATCTTGGTGAATGCCTCGCGGCAGGTGATGACAACGGACCCGCTGGACCCGACCGACCCCTCGGTCGAGGCGATGCTGGAACAGAACCTGTACCCATCCCTGCGCCTGTCGCAGGCGGTGGCAAAACGGATGATCGCGCAGGCCGAGGCCGATGGCCACGACGACGGGCCGATTGGCTCTATCGTGAACATCTCGTCCATCGCAGCGCGGCGCACCCACCCCGATCTGTTGGGCTATTCCATCGCCACGGCAGCCCTTGATCAGGCCACGCGCAACCTGGCGGTCGCCTTCGCGCCCCATCGTATTCGCGTGAACGGCGTGGCGTTCGGCTCTGTCATGTCCGCGAGCCTGAAGGATTCGTTGAACGAAACTGACGGCCTGCGCAAGGAGATCCGCGAATGCACGCCCTTGGGGCGCATCGCCTCGGCCCGAGAGGTCACGGCGGCGGTGCAGTTCCTGGCCTCGGACGGGGCTGGTTTCATAACCGGAGAGACCATTACAGTCGATGGCGGGCGCACCTTGCTTGATTCGGTGACAAAAGCGGCCCACTAGGCCGTCGCCGTCGCCGTCGCCGTCGCCGTCGCCGTCGCCGTCGCCGTCGCCGCCGCGCTACCCCGCAATCAACGCGCAAATCGTGGCCATGTCGGCTGGCAGGTTCTGCGCCCATCCATGGGCCACGGGCGTGCCTTGCGTGTCGAAAACCTCCTGATATTCCCACCCGCCGCGCAATGGCCCATGGGACAGCGTAAAGGTCTGACCCGCTTCCACCCGACCCAGTACGGTCATGTTGGTGGAAATCCCGGCGTATAGGGTGATGGGCGCCCCAAGATGACCGCTGCACCCATGTTCGCTATCGGCCCCGACGGGCACGGTAAACAGCGCCATCAGGCGGGCGTGGAAAGGGAGGGCACCAAGGGACAGTCGATTCGCTTCTATATCCACCGCGCAACCGGCCCGCGCCTCTGCTTCCTGCGCCAAGCGCACGATTTCTGCGTCCAACGGGTTCAGGCGAATCTCGGTGTCCACGCAATCGGAATTGTCAAAGACGGCCTGCCCGAGGGCGGATCTGAAGCATTGCCCCGCACGATCCATGACGGTGTTTCGGCTAAGCCAAAGCTCTTGGCAAAACAGGGTGTCTTGCGCGGCAACCGGGGCGGCGGCAAGCATCAGCAATAGGTAAGACAGGTGGCGGATCATGGGGGAATCGTAACAGATCGCCTCAGCAGGGCCAGCCCCAACGGGCGTTACCAGCGCTCTACTACCAAGTCTCGGAACCAATAGCGCCGCCCATCGGATGTCATTAAGCGTCGCCCGTGAAATCGCCCGGTAACAATGCCCAGGGCTTCAGTGCTTTCGGCAAAATCCCGGCGCCAGGCCCCAAGGCGCTTGCCGTGCCAGGTGATGGCCTGAAACAGGTCGCCGTCCGGTGTTGTCAGGTAGCAGCCGTTTTCCACGACGCCCCCCTCTTTGGCGCGGCGGCTTTCCGTGGCGATAAACAATTGGCGAAACATTGCTTTGCGGTCTGCACCATCGGGAACAAGAAAGAACCCCGTCTGCCGGTCACTGGCGTACCAAATTCCGGGCAGACGAGGTTCCATCATCGGGGTTAGCTTTCGTCTTCATCCTCGTCGTCTTCGCTGCTGGCGGGCAGGTTGAAGAACGTGTCGGCGTCTGGCGTATGCTCTGGCTGGTCATCCTCGTCGGGGGTGGAGAGGGTGAAGGTTTCCAGCCCGGCAATTGATGCCGGAACGGCGCTATCGACATCCATCCCAAGCGAGGTTTCCGTGGAAACCAGTTTGCGACGTTCATCATCGGTCATTGCAGCGCCTTCGGCCAGCTTCTTGGCGTTGGCCTTTTGTACGGCGGCGTCCAACTCGGACTGTTTGCACAGGCCCAGAGCAACGGGATCAATGGGTTGGATGTTGTTGATGTTCCAATGAGTCCGCTCGCGGATCGCCTGAATGGTCGGCTTCGTGGTACCGACCAACTTGGAGATCTGACCGTCGGTCAGTTCAGGGTGAAACTTCACCAGCCACAGGATCGAGGCCGGACGGTCTTGGCGCTTGGACAGCGGCGTATACCGCGGACCCCGGCGTTTTTCCTCGCCGACGGCGGCAGAGTAGAACTTCAATTGCAGCTTGTGGTGAGGATCGGCAGTAGCCTTGTCGATCTCTTCTTGGGTCAACTGGTTGTTGACGATCGGGTCAAACCCCTTGACGCCCGCCGCAACGTCGCCATCGGCAATGCCTTGAACTTCCAGCTCGTGCAGGCCGCAGAAATCGCCGATTTGCTTGAAGCTCAGCGTGGTGTTGTCGACCAGCCAAACAGCAGTGGCTTTCGTCATGATAGGTTTGTTCATCTCAAGTCCCTCCGGGTGCGCCTGAGCACAGGGAACAAGGCCGGTGGAAGCGGCTGCAAGGCGGGGCCTTACGGTTCCTCGATTTCAGGAAAATCACGAGGTATATAGGCGCAATGAGGCACTGAGGGAAGACCCAAATGAAACGACTGATACTCGCGCTATTGTTTGCCGCAGGCACAGCCCATGCGGACGGGGAGCCCGCCGGCGAATTTGACTACTACGTCATGAGCCTCAGCTGGACGCCCACATGGTGCCTTCTGGAAGGCGACGAACGCGCGTCGCCACAGTGCGACGACGGCCAGGACTTCGGCTTTGCGCTGCACGGGCTGTGGCCACAATATGAGGACGGCTGGCCCGCCTATTGCCCCACGGTGATGCGCGCCCCGTCACGTGGGATGACCGGCGAGATGGCGGATATCATGGGCACATCGGGTCTGGCCTGGCACCAATGGCGCAAACATGGCGTGTGCACAGGATTGGAGGCGCCGGATTACTACGCCCTCTCCCGGCTCGCCTACGAATCCGTGCAGCGCCCCGACATTCTACGGCGCTTGGATACAGAGGTGCGCGTGCCCGCGTCCGTCATCGAAGAAGCCTTCCTGGAGGTGAACCCGCAACTGGACCCGGATATGCTGACCGTAACCTGCCGCGCTAACCGAATCCAGGAAGTGCGCGTGTGCTTTACCCGAGCGCTTGAGCCTCGGGTTTGCGGTGCCGATGTCATTCGCGATTGCCGCTCGCCAGACGCGTTATTCTCACCGATGCGCTAGGCTACAAACCTGATGGGGGGCTGTCTGCCCCCCAGCGCCCAAAAGGGCGCTCCCCCCGACGGATATTTATGAAAAGATGAAGGGGCCCTTAACGCTTGGTTAAGGAGAATCAGAGACAGTCAGGATACGACGTGTGGCTAAAAGCAACCCCGCACGGACGCAAAAGATCTCATTCGGCGGAGAAGCAGGCCAAGTTTGAGCCCCGGTCGCCGAATGAGCCTTGCACCCAACATTGCGCCCCCCCCAATTCACCTTGGCCTTACAACTCACGGCACAACGGATGAAAAATGCGCTGAAGCTTGTGGTGGACACCCACTTTGGCAAGGGGCCGTCTCTCGTCCTCACAAACGTTTACGGGCCCGCAACGCGGCGGAGATTGTGCCGTCGTCGAGGTAATCCAATTCACCGCCGATCGGGACGCCTTGTGCGAGGGACGACAGGTTCACGCTCGCGGCGGCCAGTTCATCGGCGATGTAGTGCGCCGTCGTTTGTCCATCCACGGTTGCGTTAAGGGCCAAGATCACTTCGGTAATCTCCTCATCCGCCATGCGGGCGCGCAGTTTGGGGATGCCGAGGTCTTCGGGCCCCACATCGTCTAGCGCCGAGAGCGTGCCGCCGAGCACATGGTAGCGCCCCTTGAACGCTTGCCCTCGCTCCATCGCCCAGAGGTCCGCCACGTCCTCTACCACGCATAACTCGCCGGTCGCGCGGCCGACATCCAGGCAAATGTCGCACAGATCGCCGGTCCCGATATTGCCGCAGTTCACGCATTCCCGCGCGTTCTCTGCGACCCGAGCCATCGTTTCCGCCAGCGGGCGCATCAATGCGCCGCGTTTCTTGATCAACGTAAGAACCGCACGCCGCGCCGATCGGGGCCCAAGACCCGGAAGTCGGGCCATGATACCGATCAGCTCTTCAATATCTTGGGGCGTCTCTGCCACGTTTTAGAACGGCAGTTTCATGCCAGCGGGAAGACCGAGCTCTTCGGTCATCTTCTGGATTTCTTCGTTGTGTTTGTCTTGCGCCTTGGATTGCGCATCTTTGATCGCGGCGAGGATCAGGTCTTCGACCACTTCTTTCTCGTTCGGGTCAAAAATCGACGGATCAATGTCCAGAGCCGTCAGTTCACCCTTCGCGGTCGCCGTTGCCTTGACCAAGCCCGCGCCGCTTTCGCCTTGCACGGTGATCGAGGAAAGTCCCTCTTGGACCTCCGCCATCTTGCCCTGCATTTCCTGCGCTTGCTTCATCATCTTGGCCATGTCGCCAATGCCGCCCAAACCCTTCAACATCTCATCTTCTCCAATTAATCTCGTTTGTCCTCAAGTATGCCGCGCGGGCATGGGTCACAAGGTGCCTCGCGTTTCACTCGTCCTCGAAGGGGTCCCAATCGCCAGCTTCTTCCGGGATTTCTTCTAGCGCCGTCGCCGCGGCCTCCTGTGCCAAGTCCGCATGGCTGCGAATTTCCGCGATCCGCGCTTGCGGGAACCGCGATAGTACGGCCTGCATCAAGGGATGTTTTGTGACCTCGGCCTCTACCTCTTTCTGGGCGGCCTGTTCCTGTTCCTGGATCGTCGCGCCGCCGCCCGAGGAAGCCACAGTGATGCCCCAGCGCGCGCCCGTGGCTGTCTGAAGCATACGCCCCAGTCGCGGGATCAGATCGCGGGGGGCGGTGTCTGTCACCTCAAGCTCTAAACGGCCGGGGGAATAGGAGACCAGCCGCAGGGCGGTTTTCACTTCGATCAACAGCTTGATGTCACGGGCCGATTCGATCAGCGCCACTACGGAGTCAAAGGTAGGGTAGGCGGCAAGGTCCGGTCCGGACTGCGGCGCAAGGGCCGCTTGCGCCCCACCGCCCCCAACAGGGGCTGCCCCCGTAGACCGGGCCTGTGGCCCGGGGCCTGACACACCGCCGCCAACACCGCCCGAGGGCGGACCTCCGGCGGGGCGGGGCGTTTCCGCCAGTTTCTTCACCAGATCGCCCGGCGTTGGCAGGTCGGCCACATGGGTCAGGCGGATCACCGCCATTTCGGCGGCCATCATGGCGTTGGGGGCCATAGCGACCTCTTCCAACGCTTTCAGGAGCATTTGCCACATCCGCGTCAGCACGCGCATCGGCAATTTCTCGGCCAAGGCCAGCCCGCGTGTGCGTTCGTCGGGGGAGATCGTGGGGTCTTCGGCCGCATCGGGTGTGATCGAGATGACCGACAGCCAATGGGTGATTTCGGCCAGATCGCGCAGTACGGCCACCGGGTCGGCGCCATCGGAATATTGCGCCCCCAATTCGTCCAACGCCTTGGCGGCGTCGCCGGCCATGATCGCTTCGAACAGGTCCATCACCCGGCCCCGATCGGCAAGGCCCAACATCGCGCGCACCTGATCGGCGGTGGTTTCGCCTGCGCCATGGGCAATGGCTTGGTCAAGAAGGCTCATCGCGTCCCGGACCGACCCTTCGGCGGCACGGGTAATCAGGGCAACGGCATCTTCTGCAATCGCGGCGTTTTCCAGACCCGCGATGCGTTGCAGGTGGGCAATCATCACTTCAGGCTCGATCCGGCGCAGATCGAAGCGTTGACACCGCGACAGCACCGTCACCGGAACCTTGCGGATCTCGGTCGTGGCAAACAGGAATTTGACGTGGGCAGGCGGCTCTTCCAATGTCTTGAGCAGCGCGTTGAAAGCACTCGTCGACAGCATGTGAACTTCGTCGATGATGAAGATCTTGTAGCGGGCCTGCGCGGCGCGGTAGCTGACCGTTTCGATGATCGCATCGCGGATGTTCTGGACCCCGGTGTTCGACGCCGCGTCCATCTCCATCACGTCCACGTGGCGGCCCTCGGTGATCGCCACGCAGTTCTGGCACACGCCGCAAGGGTCCGTCGTGGGGCCGCCTTCGCCGTCTTCGCCAATACAGTTGAGGCCCTTGGCGATAATCCTTGCGGTGGTGGTCTTACCCGTTCCGCGAATACCCGTCAGCATGAAGGCTTGTGCGATGCGGTCGGCCTCGAACGCGTTCTTCAGCGTGCGGACCATGGCCTCTTGCCCGATCAGATCGGCAAAGGTCGCGGGGCGGTATTTCCGCGCGAGGACTTGGTAGCCTTTATCGGGGGTCTCGGTCATATCGCCTCACGCTAGTGTGTGGCGGTAAACTACGGTCCCGCCCGCGCGGCGTCCACCGGATTAGAGCAACCAAAGGATGACACCGGTGAAGATCGCGCCGATGGACAAGATCGTGGCGGTGATTGTCATTGAAGCGTTCGACTTTGGCTCCGCAGCATGGTCGTTCATCCGCGTTTGCGTGGCACAAGACTGCTGACGTGCCGTGAAAAAAATGTAGCACGCCAAGACGATGAAAATGCTCGCGGTCGCTTTGGCGGCCCAAACCGGCTCAAAATCCCCGAACACGGCCTTCATCCCAAGTGCGAGCGCGACTGACGCCATGCCCGTGCGCATCCATCCAGCGAAAGTGCGCTCGTTTGCCATGATTGTGCGATCCTCGGCCCAATCAGTGCGCTCCATCGCCAGTTCAGTTGCGGTTTCTTCTTTGTCGTCCGTCATAGCCAAGAGTTTAGGCCAGCCTGCCGCAATGTCGAGCGGTCAACGACATTGCTTGAGGCGCGGGCGGCATTCGGGCTAGGATTGCACCGCTGCTCGGGGCAGCCTCCAGATCCGCGGAAAGCCGTCGTCGGCCCCCTCAAGACATTCATGACAGACACGCTTTCGGTGTCTCTCGGCCCATGCAGCGGATCGTTGGGCGTTTGTTGAGGGAACCGACTATGAAAACACTCGATCAATTGCGCCGAGATGCGACGGCTCTGAAAAAGGCCTTTGGGGCGCAGGCGGCTGAGGCCGTGCAGCGCGTGATCTCCCACCGGCCTCGCCCGGAAGGAGAGCCGCTGAAGCACGCCGATTTTCTGCATGTGATTGCCCGCGAGCAGGGTTTTGCCACTTGGCCACATCTGAAGGCCGCTGTGGAAACCGAAGGTTTGGACCGGGCGCAGCGGCAACAGCGGTTGGTGGTGGCCTTGAAGAACGGGCAAGATCATGTGACGGAGCAATTGCTGTCGGCTGATCCGACCTTGCCGCAGGATCATTTTGCCCTGAGTGTTCTGCTCTACGACAGGGCGGCCATGGCAAAAATGATCGCCACTGATCCAGCCTTGGCGACCCGCCCCGCGCCGCAACTGCCGCCCCTGACAGTTTTGGCGCAGTCCCGCGCCATTCATCTGTTTCCGGACCGTGAAGCCGACATGCTGGCCATTGCTGACCTGTTGTTGTCCCATGGGGCGGACCCCGATTATGGCGCGCCTCAACAGGGCGATCACGCCTTATCGACCCTCTATTTCGCTCTTGGATACGGCAACAACATGGCCCTGTCTGAATGGCTTTTGGATCATGGCGCGGACCCCAATGACGGAGAGTCCCTTTACCATGCCACAGAGTTGGGTCACCACGGCGGCTTGCGTCTATTGCTGGCCCATGGGGCGGACCCAAAGGGGACGAACGCGCTTTTGAGGGCGATGGATTTCCACGATGTGGAGGCCGTGCAGATGCTGATGGACGCCGGCGCACGGGCCGATGATTTCAATGCCGACGAGGTCGGTGGAGAGGTGCATTGGACCGTCCCCGCCTTGCACCAAGCCGCCCGCCGGATGTCTCCGCCGGACATGGTGGCGTTGTTGTTGCGAAACGGCGCTGATCCCACGCGAGTCTATGAAGGCGTCACGCCCTATGCCTACGCACGTATCTTCGGGAACAGCGCGCTGGCGCAGCAGCTAGAGGACGCGGGCCACGCAACGCCCCTGACCGAGGTAGAGGCGCTTTTGGCGCAGGTGGCCGATGGGGCCGTGCCGGAACGGCGCTACATTGATCCGTCGAAATTGCCTGCAGCGGCCCGCAATATCATCCGCGAGATCCTGCATCTGCCCGGCAAGCTGCCGCATCTGCAACGGCTCGCCGCAGTGGGCGTGGAATATGACCGCCCCGATAGTGCGGGCGTAACCCCGGTACAGGCGGCGGGTTGGGTTGGCTTGCCCGATGTGATGCAGGCGCTGTTGCGCCTGAAACCAGACCTTGGGCATTTGAACAACTACGGCGGCAACCTGTTCTCGACCATCCTGCACGGCGCCGAGAATAACCCGGACCAGACCCGCAGCGACTACATTGCCTGCCTGCAACTGGCGCTGGATGAATGCGTGGCGCTGCCCCGCCGCGCCATTGACCAAGTGGGAGATCCAGAGATCGCGGCGTTTCTACGCAATTGGGCCGCCGACAAGCCGGGGCAGGTGGTGGAGACCGGCCCGAGGTGACGCGGTGCCTTGTGGCGACGGGCGACAGGGCTTGCCCCCCGCAGCAACAAGGGTATCAACAGTGTTGCAACCAAACGCGCGAGGCATCCCATGGACAACACCTATGAGCACCGCATTGCCCGCGCGATGGCAGAACTTGAAGCTTCCTCCATCACCAGCCTCAACTACGCGCCACCAATGTTTCGCATGGCGCGGCGCCTGGGCCTCAAGCCGCGCCCGCCCCACTACATGAGCTTTCTGCGGGCGGTTCTGGTTCTGGGGCCGATGTTCGGTGTGATCTGGGGCGCGATTATGTGGTTCGTGCAGTGGCAGCACGCCGATTTACCCGTCGTCGTCGCGGTGATTTCGGCGCTGATGGCGGGGGTGATATTTGGGTTGTTGATGGCCGGATACTACCGATGGGCCGGGTCGCAGGCGGGCCTGTCGAAGTGGGAAGACCTGTAGAAAAGGCCCTCCCACCCGCTAATTGACGTGACGCGGCTACTTCTTGCCGCGCTTGTGCTTCGACGCGGCAATCACCGTTTTGGTCATTTTCTTGAAGTCTTTCTCTCTCGCGCGGCGTTCATGGGCGGCCTCTTGGTTGATCTCGTCCTCTCGGACCAGCTTCAAGAAACGCTTTACCCGGTCGGCGTCCAGCTTCCCTTCAGCCACGGCCGCTTGCACCGCGCAGCCCGGCTCTGCCACGTGAGAGCAATCGCGGAATTTACATTGGTCCGTCAGCTCTTCGATATCGGCGAAGACCGCACCGATGCCGTCGGCGGCGTCGTTCAGACGCAAAGCCCGCATACCCGGCGTGTCGATCAGCCAGCCGCCAAAGATCGTCGGGGCCAAGCCGCGTGACGTGGTGGTGTGGCGGCCCTTGGCGTCATCCTCTCGGATATCCGCTGTGGCGTCGTCAGCGCCCGTCAACGCATTGGCCAGGGTGGTCTTGCCGACCCCGGATGAGCCGACCAGCGCGAAGGTTTGCCCGTCTTGGGCCCATGGCTTCAACACCTCTGCCGCGTTGTCGGCCTTGGCGTTCATGGCGATAGCCGAGGCCAACGGCGAAAGCGCCTCGGCCCTGCGCTCAAACTCTCGCGGATCGTCGGCCATGTCGGATTTGGTCAGGATGATCAGCGGCAAGCATCCGGCAGAAGCCGCCATGGCCAGATAACGTTCCAGCCGCGCTATGTTGAAATCCGCGTTGCAAGACGTGACGATGCCAAGCGTATCGACATTGGCCGCGATCAATTGTGTCTCTAACCCCGATCCGGCAGCACGGCGGGTCAGAAGGGTGTCCCGCTCCAAGCGGCGCAGCACGATGCCCTGTTCAGCATCGGCCAGAACCCAATCGCCGGTCACGTAATCGCCGGTGCTTTCCTCGCCCTGGGTCACAAGCCGCAAGGGGCCTTGGGCGCTGAATGCAGTGATGCGGGTGCGCGAAACCTTGTTGACTCGGGCAGGCACAGCGCCGGCATCCTCGTCGTTCAGCTGCGCGATACGCCGACCGGTCCAGCCAAGGTCAGCAAGTGTAGGAAGTGTCATTGTAGGAGTTTCCCGAATGGTCATGACGAATGGCGCGGCATCAAGCTGCGCGGTCAATTCTTCGGGCGTGGTCTGATTTCAGACACAGGCCCGGAGAGAGAATGCAATCGGCATAAAACCTCCGGTTGAAACGCCGCCATGCTCGCCATCGGCGGGCGCGGCCTTGGCACGTTGCACCGCAACGCGCTGAAATTTGGTGAGAGGCTGAACAACGACCCAAGCGGGAATCGTTACGGCTGCTTCCTTCCGGATCTGACCGAGTTGGCGAAGTGCTTGCCCGCGCCAACCCCTCGATTGGGTAGATAGGGGCTACGGGCGAAAATCGCAAGACGCAGTTGCGGGAACCCAATAAGCTGAGATGCGTTGACATCAAGATCGCACGAGGAGAGCCGCCCATGCGCCTGCGCAACAGAAGATCCAGCCGCAACGTAATCGACCAACGCCGCCGACGCGGCGGTGGCGGCCCGCGTCTGTCGGGGCGCGCGAGCGGAGGCAGCATCGTGGGCGTTTTGGCCGTCGTTGCGCTGGGCTATTTCTTTGGCGTGGACCTGACGCCACTGCTGGATCAGCAGGGCGCGCCGATGCAACAACAACCCCAATCCCGAGAACTGACTGCAGCCGAAGACGAGGCCGGGCTTTTCGCCAGCCAAGTCCTTGCCACAACCGAGGATATCTGGGCAGACATCTACCCCCAAGCCTTTGGTGAGCAGTACGATCCCCCGTCGCTGGTCTTGTTTTCCGGCGCGACTCAATCGGGGTGCGGTGGGGCGCAGGCTTCCACCGGGCCGTTCTACTGTCCGGCGGATCAACGCGCCTACCTCGATACCGCGTTCTTCGCCTACATGGCACGGGAACTGGGCGCAGGAGGAGACTTCGCAGCGGCCTACGTTATTGCCCATGAGGTGGCCCACCACATCCAACAGGAACTGGGCATATTGGCAGAGGCCAACCGCATCCGTGCGGCGTCTTCCCAGACCCGATCAAATGAGATTTCGGTGATGATCGAACTGCAAGCCGATTGCTTTTCCGGGGTATGGGCCTCTCGGCTGGAGGGTGTCTTAGAGCCGGGTGATCTGGATGAAGCCCTCAACGCAGCCGAGCGGATTGGCGACGATTACCTGCAAGCCCGCGCAGGGCGCGCTGTTAATCCCCATACCTTCACCCACGGCACCTCAGCGCAGCGTCAGCGGTGGTTCACGATCGGGTATGACTCTGGCGATCCGAACGCTTGCGATACGTTTGCGGCAGGGCAACTTTAGGGCCAGCCTGGCCGTTCTCGATTGAAACGCGCATCATGGACAGTGGGAACTGGCCGAGGAATTCATCGAGCTGTTTAGCACGTCTGCCAGCCCGATAGTTCTCTCGGGGGGGCTTGGTGGGACGCGGATGCCGGTAATTGGTTCACCTTCCCCCCTGGCCCGATTCAGGAACCCGGTGTCCCCGCGATGATTGATGTTAGGGGCGCAATCTGGGGGCGTTTGCTGAAAGCGGCGCAGCGACCCGGTAATTTGCGGCGCCGCCCTTGCGCAGGTGGGGACGACAGGCGTACCCAAGGCCCATGCCAGAAACTCAAACCATGCCGCAACGCCCGCTTCGCGGAATTGCCCTGAAGATCGCCTCGGTCTGCGTGTTCGTTGCCATGGCGTCGCTAATCAAATCCTCTGCCAATACGGTGCCGCCGGGCCAAGCGGTGTTCTTCCGTTCGCTCTTTGCCATTCCGGTGATTTTGGCTTGGCTGATGATGAAGCACGACCTTGCCCATGGCTTGGAGACAAAGAACCCCATGGGCCATGTTTGGCGCGGTCTGGTGGGGACGTCGGCCATGGGCCTTGGCTTTGCGGGCCTTGGCCTTCTGCCGCTGCCCGAGGTCACGGCCATTGGCTACGCCGCCCCCATCCTGGTGGTGATCTTCGCGGCGATGTTCCTGGGCGAGGAAGTGCGCATGTTCCGCCTGTCGATGGTGGCTGTGGGTCTTGGCGGTGTCTTGATTGTCCTGTCGCCTCGCTTGGCCGTAAACCCGGAGAACGTCGATACCGGCCAAGCCCTTGGCGCGGTTCTGGTTTTGATGGGCGCGGTCTGTGCGGCGCTGGCGCAGGTCTTTGTGCGCAAGCTGGTGCAGACCGAACGCACTGCGGCGATCGTTTTCTGGTTCTCGATCACGGCGACGGTCTTGTCGCTGCTGACACTGCCGTGGGGGTGGGTGTGGCCCACGCCCGGCCAATACGTCACGCTTATTCTGGCGGGACTAGCGGGCGGTGTGGGGCAGATTTTGCTGACGTCGTCTTACCGCAACGCCGATGCTTCCTTGATTGCGCCGTTTGAATACACGTCCATGCTTCTGGCAATCATCGTGGGCTACTCGGTGTTCGGAGAAGTGCCATCCCTTACCATGCTGTGCGGCGCGGCCCTGATCGTGTTCGCAGGCATCGCGATCATCCTGCGCGAGCGGTCGCTTGGCATCAAGCGGGGCGCACGCCGCGCAGGCACGCCACAGCCCTAAGCGCGGGCGCGGCGGTAATCGTCTTCGGCCAAATTGCCTTGACGAGCCAGCAACCCTTGCAGTCGCTGCATCACTCGCCCCCGGGCCAGCTTGAGCGTTTGCAGCGCCAAGCGCGCCGACAGCGTGCTGGCCGACAGGTCCAGTGTGACTTGCACGCGGGTCATGTCATCGCGCAATTCCAGAAAGGTCATTTCATAGACCGCTTCCATGCCGCCGACGGTGGTGGTGATTTCGCACCGCTCCGGTCCGTTCAACGCGCTGATTTCGGATGTGACGGGTCGCACACGCCCCCGGATTTTTGCCGAACCACGCCAGCCTTTGCCTTGGCTGGCCGTCGTCCAATTACCCACCCGCGACAGGTCCGCGCCGCGTCCGGTTGCCTCGGCCTCGATCCCCGAAAAGTCGGTGAACCGTGACCACGTGATATCCGCTGGCGCGTCTACGTCTTCAGACACCTTGAATTTCATGCCCGTTCCATTTGTTCTTGCTTGCCTCTGATCTGCCCGTCCCTGACCCATTGCGTCAAGCCCGACTACCGGCAAACCCTTCCCATGAGGTTAATCGAGCGTGTCTGCCAGCCAATGATGCAACAGAAAATGCGCAATCGCGCCTTTCCGGGCGGGCA
Organism: Gymnodinialimonas sp. 57CJ19; assembly: GCF_038396845.1. Taxonomy (NCBI): domain Bacteria; kingdom Pseudomonadati; phylum Pseudomonadota; class Alphaproteobacteria; order Rhodobacterales; family Paracoccaceae; genus Gymnodinialimonas; species Gymnodinialimonas sp. 57CJ19. The sequence goes on along the minus strand of NZ_CP151587.1, from coordinate 364,468 downwards.
ACATGGTGGGGTCGTTCCCGGCAAAGACCTCGAGCATCTGGGACCGGCTGACCCATTTGGCATCCTCGATCTCATCCGGGTCAATCTCGATCTCGGTGCTAAGCGCTTCGCCTTTGCACCCGAACATCAGCGATGCGGGGAAGGGCCAGGGCTGGCTGGCAAGGTAGTCTACGCGGCCCACGTAGACGCCGGATTCTTCAAAAACCTCACGGCGCACGGCGGCCTCGATGGTTTCGCCCGGCTCCACGAAACCGGCCAGAAGGGAATACATCCCCTCGGGCCATCCCGGAGAGCGTCCAACAAGAACACTGTCGCCGTGGGTAATCAACATGATCACCACCGGATCGGTGCGCGGAAAATGCTTGCCGTCGCATCTGGTGCAATCGCGTTGCCAACCAGCTTGCGTCATCGCGCTTTTCGCGCCGCATTTGGCGCAAAACTGATGGGTGGAATGCCACATCATGGTTGCGCGTGCGGTGGCTGCAACCTCGGCCTCGCGGCGGGTGAGGTGGGTCAGCAAGGCCCGCAGCTCCCGGAACCCTGCGCCGGAAAGGCGCTCGGCCGGGTGAATTTGCACGGTGGGATCAAGGAACGTATTAACCGCTGCCTCATCCACTGTCTTCGGCTCCCAAACCGATATATCGAGCGCGAAAACCGGCGTTTCCCCATCTTCGTGCAGGCCGATCAGAATTGGCACTTCATTGGCTTTCGATAAGACCGGGTCGGCCATGGTGCGATAGGCGAGCTTGATGTCGCCATCCTCGGGCTTGCCCTCCACCAGAACCTTGCCCCGCCAAACCGGCAAGACCGGTGATCCCGCCTGCAAGGCTGCCCGCAATCGGTCGGGATCCAACCGCAGAGCCGCCGCGCGGTCCATGCCGGAAGTCCCAAAAGTGACGTCTTCGCTCAGGCGCATCGTTAACCCTTTCGTAACCATTGCCCAAAGGTGTGCCGCCGTGGCAACATATTGCGCAATCCCCTGACATTCGGGGTACAGGCGCTGTGTAGTCCTTCGAAAACCGCGGTCAACAGGCCAAGTTCTGACCAAACACGAGGTAAGGGCGAAAATGACCTTCCCAGAACAAATTGCAACCGCGCAGGGGACAGCGGCGGGCAAATCGGTGCACCTTCGGGTGCTCGCTACCACTGATTTACATGCACATTTGCTCCCGTTTGATTACTTTACCGACCGCCGCGATAGTTCCGTCGGCTTGGCCCAGTTAGGAGAGTTGATCAACGCGGCGCGAGCCGCTGCGAAAAACGTGCTGCTCCTCGACAATGGCGATACCCTGCAAGGCGCGCCTCTGGCCGATGCCGCCGTGGCCGAGATCGTCCCCGCCGGGCGCTTGCATCCGATGATCGTCGCCATGAACGCCCTTGGCTATGACGCGGCCACCCTTGGAAACCACGATTTCGACTTTGGCTTACCGCATCTTTCTGCGTCGCTTGAAGGGGCAGCGTTCCCTATCGTTTCCGCCAACGTTCATTGCACCGCAGGCTACGGCTTTGTGCCGCCGCGCTGCATTCTGGCCCGCGAGGTCACCGATAGTGTGGGCGAGGTTCACACGCTGCGGATCGGCATCACCGGCGGTGTGCCATCTCAGGTGGCACAGTGGAACAAGCCGCATTTGCAGGACTGTATGGCGGTGGGCGATATGCTCGACGCGCTGCGCGGCGAAGTGGCTGCGCTGCGCGCGGAGGATGTTGATATCGTGCTGGCGCTGGCCCACTCCGGCTATGGCCATCTCGACGCTGCGGCAGGCGCGGAAAATGTGGCGCTGCAAGTGGCGCAGATTGCCGGGGTTGATGGCGTCGTGGCGGGTCATACCCATAAGGTGCGGGCTGACGCCACTGACCTTGCATCAGAGGGCACCTACGCCCCTATCGTTCAACCGGGGGCCTACGGCTCTCATCTGGGGTGCATTGATCTGGTGTTGGACCGGGCAGAGGGCCACGGGCCGTGGCGGGTGCGTCAGTCGAGGGCGGCAAACTTTTCGTCCAAGCAAAAGCGGGCTTTGGGAGTGGAGACACGCGGCCGGATTTTCGCGGACAATCCAGAGCTGCGCCAGCAGATTGCGGTAGAGCATCAGGCAACCCGCGCCTATGTGGCGCGGTTTCTAGGGGCCAGTGAAGTGCCGTTGGAAACCTTCTTCTCGGTCATCGCGCCCTGTGCCGCGACGCAAGTTATCGCGGATGCGCAATGGGATATGGCGAAACCCCTGATCGCCACAGACCCGATTTTGGCGCAGCTACCGGTGTTGTCGGCGGTCGCGCCGTTCAAGGCAGGCGGGCGGTCCGGCCCACGTAATTTCACCGATGTGCCTGCGGGCCCCTTGCGGTTGCGCCATGCCGCCGATCTTTATGCCTACCCTAACATACTAAGCGTGTTGCGCCTGACAGGGCAGGAGGTGGTGGAATGGTTGGAACGTTCGGCCTCGCTGTTCCGGCAGATTTTTCCCGGCAAACCCGGTCTCCAGCCACTGATCGACCACGACTTTGCGCCCTATAACTTTGATCGGCTTGCCGGGCTGCGATATCAGATCGACGTGTCACGCCCGGCGCGGACAAATGCCGATGGGGACGCGGTTTTCGACACCGCCGGCCGCATTCGTAACCTCTGCCTGGCTGACGGCACGCCATTGGGCCCGCGCGATGAGGTGTTGGTGATCACAAATTCCTACCGCGCGGCAGGCGGCGGACATATGCATGCCGCCGAAATGGCGGAAGAGGTGATTTCGGCACGGCTGTCGATAAGAGATGCCGTGGCCAGTTACATCAGCAAAAGCGCAGGACCGTTGAACCCGGTGGTAGAGCCGACGTTCAGCTTCACCCCCATCGTGGGCGCTCAGGTGGTGTTTGAGACCGGACCGGGCGCCTTGGCCCATGGCGCGCGCTGTGCCGAATTGGGCCTGACCCCCTTGGGGTTGGCCGAAAACGGGTTCCAACAATTCGCCATGACGCTGCCCTAAGCGGGGTCGCCCCCGAACCGGCGGCGCAAGGTCGCGTCAGTCGCGAGAGGTATCGACCGGATAGGTGCCAAGGATCTTCAGCTTGTCAGTGAAGTACCCCAGTTCTTCCATCGCCAGTTGCACGTTGGCGTCGTCGGGGTGGCCTTCGATATCCGAATAGAACTGAGTCGCGGTGAAAGACCCGTCAACCATGTACGATTCGAGCTTCGTCATGTTCACACCATTTGTCGCAAATCCACCCATCGCTTTGTAAAGCGCGGCGGGGATGTTGCGGACACGGAACACGAATGTGGTCATCATCCGCTCTGCCCGGCGCGTCATGTCGGCCTCGGGGGCCATGACCAGGAATCGGGTGGTGTTGCGGTCATGATCTTCAATATGGCGGGCCAGAACTTCGAGGTCGTAGATGTCGCCAGCCAACTCGGATGCCAAAGCCGCTTTGGTTTTGTCTCCCCACGCGGCCACGTCCCGTGCGGCACGGGCATTGTCGCTGCTGACCCGCCCCTTGATGCCATGTTCGGTCAGGAACTTTCCGCATTGAGGCAATAAAACAAGGTGGCTGTGGGCTTCTGTGACGTCTTCCAGCGTCGCTCCGGGCACCCCAAGGACGTTGATGTGCACGCGCACGAATGCCTCGTCCACGATGTGCAGACCTGATTCTGGCAGCAGGCGGTGAATGTCCGCCACCCGCCCGTAGGTCGAATTTTCCACCGGCACCATGGCTTGCTGTGCCGCGCCTGATCGGACCGCCTCGATAACGTCCTCGAAGCTGGCGCAGGGCAATGCTTCAAGGTCTGGGCGGGCATCAAAGCAGGCTTGATGCGAGTAGGCTCCGGGTTCTCCCTGGAAGGCGATGCGGTCTGTCATTGTCAATTCCAAAGCAAAAAGGTCGTTTGGTCGCGCTCCCTACACCTTGCCATAGGCAGACGGAACACAATAGATACGCCCAACAAGCGACATTCCCGTGGAGCCGACATGTTCGACACGATGACGATCACTAAAGCCGGCGGCGCACTCTGCGTTGCTCTTCTGGTACTTCTTCTGGGCCGTTGGGCCGCTGAGGAGCTTTATAACGTAGACCACCATAGCGAAGACCACGTCAGCGGGTATCGCGTGGCAGTGCCTGAAGATGGCGCGGCTGAGGTCGTTGAAGAAGTGGCCGTCCCGTTTGAAGAGGTTTACGCCGCTGCCGATGCAGGCGCGGGTGAGCGTTTGTGGCGCCAGTGTTCGGCCTGCCACGCCCTGGACGCGGGCCGTAACGGTGTTGGCCCCTACCTTGCCGGTATCGTGGATCGCCCCGTCGCGACCGCCGATGGCTTCAGCTATTCCGATGCCCTCGCCACCTTGGGCGGCGAATGGACCCCTGAGAACCTGTCGGAATTCATCGCCAACCCCCGTGGTTACGCCCCCGGCACCGCGATGAGCTATGGTGGCATGGGCGACATCGAAGATCGCGCCAACCTGATTGCCTACCTCGCAACACAATAAGAATTCGGTCTTTCCGATCCGCAGCGCCGCCCCTTGGGGCGGCGTTTTGCGTTTGTGCCTGGGGAATCGGCAAAAATGCAGGCGATCACCGCCCGATCACGAAATCTCAACTTGAACCTGGGGGGGGCTGGTCACTAACGTCACATGACCCATAATAATGGGAGTGCCGGTAAGAACAAAGCTGGCCAATGAACAAGACGCCCAAAGGGAGGTGCAGATGCAGAACCATGACGCCCCGAAAGCCGCCGCCAAAGCGCGTGAGGATGCGCGCACCCCTTGGCAGGCATTGGCCTTGCCCCTTGCTGGCGCGACGTTGATCCTTGGACTCTTTGCGATCAGCGCGAACGCGCAGGAGATCGGCGAAGATGGGTTGATCCATGCGTCTGGCATCTCGACCTTCGGGGAACCAGGCTATGGCCCCGATGCGCCGCATCTGAACTACGTGAACCCTGACGCCCCCCGTGGCGGCGAAATGTCGTTCTCCTGGTCGTCGGGCTCCTTCGATTCGATGCATCCCTACAGCCGGATTGGGCGGCCTGCGGTATTGTCCTCGATCTTCTTTGAGCCGATGCTTGAAGGCACCGCCGATGAAATCGGCTCGGCCTATTGTCTGCTCTGCTCGGAATTCGCCTACCCCGAAGATCGGTCCTACGTGATCTTCACCCTGCGCGATGAGGTGGCGTTTTCGGACGGCACCCCCATGACCGCCCACGATGTCTTGTTCTCTTACGAAATCCTGCGCGATGAAGGCCTGCCCTCGTTCCAAGCCAATATCCCCAATACAATCGAGAGCGCCGAAGTCATCGACGACCGCTCCATCCGCTACACCTTCAACCCCGATGCGCCCCTGCGCGACCGCATTCAGACAGCGGGCGGCTTGCCGGTGTTCAGCCAAGCCAGCCACGAGGCCAGTGGCCGCGATTTTGAAGAAAGCCGCCTGGAGCCGCTGATTGGTTCTGCCGCATATGTTTTGGGCGAAGTGGACCCCGGCCGCCGCACGGTCTTTGTGCGTAACGACGACTACTGGGGCGACGACCTGTGGCTGAACCAAGGGCGCAACAATTTCGACTCGATCCGTATCGAATACTACGGCGACAGCCTTGCCGCGTTCGAAGGTTTTACAGCGGGCAATTACACGTTCCGCCAGGAAAGCAGCAGCCAGGCCTGGGCCAACAACTATGACTTCCCGGCGCTGGAAAACGGCACCGTGTTGCAGGCCGAACTGCCCGATGGCACCATTGCTTCGGGGCAGTCGTTCATGATCAACCTGCGCCGCCCCCAGTTCCAAGATGTTCGCGTGCGCAGCGCCATTGCCCATATGTTCAACTTCGAATGGTCGAACGAGACGCTGTTCTACGGCCTGTATTCCCCGGTCGTCAGCTTCTGGGAAAACACGTGGATGGAGGCCGAAGGCCTGCCGTCTGCGGCTGAATTGGAACTGCTGGAACCTCTGCGAGACCAGTTGCCGGAAACGGTCTTCACTCAAGAAGCCTATGCCGTTCCCCCCTCTAACCCGGACCGGGCCTTGGATCGTCGCCAGTCGCGCCGCGCTACGGCCTTGCTGGAAGAGGCCGGCTGGACCCCCGGCGATGACGGGCTGTTGCGCAATGCGGAAGGCGACACGCTGGATGTGGAGTTCCTGAACTCTTCCCCGCTGTTTGACCGGATCATCAACCCCTACGTGGAAAACTTGCGCGCCATTGGGGTGAATGCCTCGCTCAACCGGGTGGACAACGCCCAGTTACAGCAACGCCAGCGCGACGGTGATTTCGACATGATTACCGACCATTTCGCCATGGGTTACGAGCCCGGCGCCAGCCTGCGGCAATACTTCGGCTCCATCGGGGCAGACGAGAGCCTTTTCAACGTGCCGGGTCTGGCCGATGAAGGCATCGACGCACTGATCGAGGTTGTGGTGAACGCCGAGACCCGTGACGAGCTGGACGTGGCTGTCACAGCGTTGGACCGGGTGCTGCGTGACCGTGTGATCCGCGTGGGCCAATGGTACAACGCAAGCCATTGGGTCGCCTACTACGACATGTACCGTTACCCAGAAGAGCTTCCGCCCTACTCGCTTGGCTTCCTCGATTTCTGGTGGATTGACGCCGAAGCTGAACAGGCCCTGCGCGACCAAGGGGCGTTCTAAGCCACTATGGGATCTTACATCCTCAGACGATTGTTGCTGGTCATCCCGACCCTTCTCGGGGTGATGTTGGTCAACTTCATCCTCATCCAATTCGTCCCCGGCGGCCCGATTGACCAAGTCCTCGCGCAGCTAGAGGGCGAGGGGGACGTCTTTGCCGGTATTTCGGGCGGAGGCTCGGAAGCCATTGGCGACAATGAATTCGAAAGCCAAGGCGCGCGGGGGTTGCCGCCGCAGTACCTAGATAGCCTGCGGGTGGAATTTCGCTTTGCCCGCATTGTCTGCGAAGACGGCTTCACCGGAGAGCCGGACCTTGATGAGGAAGCCTGCGTTGCCGAAGACATCCCGGTGGCGGAGCAATTCGTGATGATGATGTGGGATTATCTTCGTTTCGATTTCGGCGAAAGCTACTTCCGGTCCATTGGCGTGCTGGAGCTGGTGCAGGAAAAACTGCCCGTTTCGATCTCTTTGGGGCTGTGGTCCACGCTGATCGCCTATGCTGTGTCGATCCCCTTGGGCATCCGCAAGGCGGTGCGCGATGGCACAACCTTCGATAGCGTCACATCTGGCATCATCATTGTGGCCTATGCGATCCCCGGGTTCCTCTTTGCGATCATGTTGCTGATCGTCTTTGCGGGGGGGCGCTACCTGCAATGGTTCCCCCTGCGGGGGCTCACCTCGGACGGGTTCGAGGATATGAACTTCATCCAGCAGATTGGCGACTATTTCTGGCACATTGCCCTGCCGGTTCTGGCCTCCACCATTTCCGCGTTTGCGACCCTGACGCTCCTGACGAAGAACTCGTTTCTGGATGAGATCAAGAAGCAATATGTGATGACGGCGAAGGCCAAGGGCCTGCCGGAACGACGCGTGCTTTATGGCCACGTTTTCCGCAACGCCATGCTGATCGTGATCGCAGGTTTCCCGGCGGTATTTGTCGGCGTATTCTTCGGCGGGTCGATCATTATCGAGACGATTTTCTCGCTCGATGGTTTGGGCCGCTTGGGGTTTGAGGCCGCCGTCAGTCGCGACTATTCGGTGATGTTCGGGACGCTCTATGTCTTTGGGCTGATCGGGTTGGGTGTCGGGATTATCTCGGACCTGATGTACGTCTGGATCGACCCGCGCATCGACTTTGAAAAGCGGGAGGGGTAGCGCGATGGCACGCCGATCCCACACCTCCGCCCCCGAGTTGCGTCAAGGCGGCTGGATTTCGCCACTGTCCCGACGCCGCTGGCGCAACTTCAAGGCGAACCGCCGTGCCTTCTGGTCGCTGTGGATCTTCGCGGTTCTCTACGGGCTTAGCCTGTTTGCCCCGTTTCTGGCCAACGACCGCCCCTTGATGGTGAGCTATCAGGGGCAATCCTACTATCCGATGTTCAACTTTTACCCTGAAACCGCCTTTGGTGGCGATTTCAGGACCGAGGCCGTCTATCGCGATATCGAAGTGCAATGCCTGATTATTTCCGGCGGCCTGCAAGACTGTTGGGACGACCCCGAAGGCGTCATCTCCACGGTCGAGGCCACGGGCGAATATGAAGGGGCCACGATCCAACGCGGCTCGATCACATGGGCGTTGGTGCCCCATAACTACACGTCGATTGTGGACCGTCCGGGCGTGGCCCCCGCGCCTCCCAACGTCATCAACGGCTACTATACCTCGCTTGTTGATCCCGACGCTGATCCGGTCTTCCGGCTGCCTGCCGGGGCCGACCGGGATGATTGGTCCTACAGCTTTGGCTTCTTGCCCGAGTCATTGGCAGGAACCAACATTTTAGGCACCGATGATACCTCTCGGGATTTGGCCGCAAGGGCGATCTATGGCTTCCGTCTATCGGTCAGCTTTGCGCTGATCGTGACATTTCTGGCCTCGGCCATCGGGATATTTGCCGGCGCTGTACAGGGCTTTTTCGGCGGCTGGTTGGACCTGTTGGTACAGCGCCTGATCGAGATTTGGGGCGCAACGCCAAGCCTTTATGTGATCATCATCATGGCCACGATCTTTCCGATGAGTTTCTGGCTATTGGTGGGGCTGATGGTGGCATTCGGTTGGATGGGTCTTGTGGGTGTGGTGCGGGCCGAGTTCCTGCGGGCGCGCAACTTCGAATATGTCCGCGCCGCCCGGGCCCTTGGGGTGGGCAGTGGCAAGATCATGTATCGGCACGTTCTGCCCAACGCGATGGTCGCCACGCTCACCTTCTTGCCCTTCATCGTGACGGGCACCATCGGCAGCCTTGCCTCACTGGATTTCCTGGGCTTCGGCCTTCCGTCGTCCGAGCCGTCCTTGGGCGAGATGACCCTGCAAGCGAAGAACAACCTGCAAGCCCCCTGGCTTGGCTTCACCGCATTCTTCACCTTCGCCATCATGCTGTCGCTTCTGGTGTTCGTGTTCGAGGGCGTGCGCGACGGGTTCGATCCTAGAAAGACGTTCCAATGACCTCTTTTTTCGCAGGCATATCCCGATGACACGCGTGTTGGACGTGAAAGACCTGACGGTGGATTTCGCCCAGGATGGACGCACGGTCCATGCCGTGCGCGGTGTGTCGTTCCATGTGGACAAGGGCGAAACCGTGGCCTTGGTCGGCGAAAGTGGTTCCGGTAAATCGGTGACGGCGCTGTCGTCGGTGGACCTTCTGCCCTCATCGGCCAGTCTGGACGGCTCGATCACCTACAATGGTGAACAGATGGTGGGCGCGTCGGAAGCCAAGCTGCGGCAAGTGCGCGGCAACGACATCAGCTTCATTTTCCAGGAGCCGATGACATCGCTCAACCCGTTGCACACGATTGAACGGCAAATGGCCGAAAGCCTCGTGCTGCACGGAGGCTACACCTATCCCAACGGGTGGCGCCGGATGGCGCGCAACCTGGCCAACGCCAGCCTGGGGCGGGGGCTGATGGTGCTTTGGGGACTTCTGGCGCTGGCGGCGTTCTATTACTTCGCCATTGTCCGCTTTGGCGAGCCGATCTCTTTCGCGTCGCAGTCCTTGAATTCGGGCACCAATGCCTTGGTGCTTCTGCTTGCCGCGGCTGTGGGGGCGGTGGCGCAGGGCTTCATCTGGGCGGCAATCATCGGCGTGCCTCTGTTGTTGCTTCAGGCGCTCTGTCGTGGCTTGGGGATGCGCAATCCGCTGCCGTCGGGATTGCATCAGCGCATTGTCGACCTGCTGAACAAAGTGGGCATCCATGACCCGGAGTCTCGGCTCGGGGCCTATCCGCACCAACTATCGGGCGGACAACGGCAGCGCGTCATGATCGCCATGGCATTGGCCAACGGGCCAGAGCTGTTGATCGCCGATGAACCGACCACGGCGCTGGACGTGACCATTCAGGCGCAAATCCTTGACCTGCTGGCAGACCTGAAGCGCCGCGAAAGCATGAGCCTTCTGTTCATTACCCACGACCTTGCCATCGTGCGCCGCATCGCCGACCGCGTGTGCGTCATGCAAGGCGGAGAGATCGTGGAGCAGGGTCGCACCGTCGATATCTTCGAGAACCCGCAACACCCCTACACCCGCAAGCTTCTGGGGGCGGAGCCGACCGGCGCGCCCGATCCCGTGCCGACGGGCGCGAGAGAGTTGTTGACGACGGACAAGCTGCGTATCTGGTTCCCGATCCAGCGCGGCCTTCTGCGGCGCACCGTGGGCCACGTGAAGGCGGTAAACGAGGCGACAATCTCCATCCGTGAAGGGGAAACCCTTGGCGTCGTGGGGGAAAGCGGTTCGGGCAAGACAACCCTGGCGCTGGCGATCATGCGCCTGATCGGGTCCGAGGGCTCGATCAAGTTTGAAGGGCGGGAACTGCAAGGCCTTGAGAAGGCCGAGTTGCGGGCGATCCGCAAAGACATTCAGATCGTGTTCCAAGACCCGTTCGGGTCCCTCAGCCCCCGGATGACGGTAGGGCAGATCGTGGCCGAAGGGCTAACCGTGCAAGGCAAAAGCCGGGGCCACACGCGGCGCGTCGGTGAGGTGCTGGAAGAAGTTGGTCTGGATGCCGACATGATGCACCGCTACCCGCACGAGTTTTCCGGCGGACAGCGGCAGCGCATTGCCATTGCCCGCGCCATGATCCTGCGCCCCAAATTGGTGGTTCTGGACGAGCCGACAAGTGCGCTCGACATGACTGTTCAGGTGCAGATCGTGGACCTGCTGCGCCGCCTTCAGCGCGAACACAAGCTGGCCTATCTGTTCATCTCTCACGACCTGAAAGTGGTGCGGGCGCTGTCCCATAAGGTGATGGTGATGAAGCAGGGCGATGTGGTGGAAGCCGGCGACGCCGAGCAGCTGTTTGCAGCCCCCCGCACCGCCTATACACGTCAGCTGATGAAGGCCGCTTTCGGGGATAAAAACCCGCTTTGATCCCGCCGTCGCGCGTCACTATGGCAGACCCCAAGCTGTTTCGCCGCAGTTGAGCGTCCCAAGCCTTCTTGGTAAGCGTAAACTCAATGGAAACTGGCGCGTTGAATATGATCGACAGCAGCCAACCCGGTTCTCGCGAACAAGGACCACAACATGAACGAACGTCTGCCCGCCTTCAGCGTCCCCAGTGACTGCTCGGGATGCCCTATCCGGCATCGCGCCGTATGCGCGCGTTGTGACGCCGATGAGCTCGTGCAATTGGACGCGGTGAAGTTCTACCGCACCTACGCGGCAGGCGATGTTATTGCGTGGTCCGGCGATGAAATGACCTTCGTCGCCTCGGTCGTCTCTGGGGTCGCGACATTGACCCAAACCATGGAAGATGGCCGCCGCCAAGTGGTGGGTCTGCTCCTGGCGTCTGATTTCATTGGCCGCCCGAACCGCGACCGGATCACCTATGACGTCACGGCCACCACGGATGTGACCCTGTGCTGTTTCCGCCGCAAGCCCTTCCAGGAGCTTATGGTGAAAACCCCCCATGTCAGCGAGCGTTTGCTGGAGATGACGCTGGATGAGTTGGACGCCGCGCGGGAGTGGATGTTGATCCTTGGCCGCAAGACCGCCCGTGAAAAAATTGCCAGCTTCCTCGCCATTCTGGCCCGTCGCGATGCCAGTGTTTCCGGGACGCGGGCGCAGGCGAACATGCGGTTCGAGCTGCCCCTGACCCGCGAAGCGATGTCCGAGTATCTGGGACTGACGCTGGAAACCGTGAGCCGTCAGATCTCGGGCCTGAAACGGGACGGTGTGATTCTGCTGGAAGGCAAGCGCCAGGTCATCGTGCCGAACTTTGATGCGCTGCTGGTTGAAACCGGCGACGATGCCGAGGGCGGAATTATCGCCTGACAGGCCCTGTGCGCCCGTCGGTGGTGGCTATTAACCCCTGATAAATTAAGGACTTACCCGCAAAGCGGTTGCTTCCGCACGTCTTTTGACTGGCTCGCGCAATCAAAAGGTATTCTCTGCGTTTCTTGATACAGATCAATGTGCTCCCCCACACAATCCGCGATCAAGCGGTCGATGGAACAGCTTTGGCGACAGGATGGGGCGTGCCTCCCTTTCGTGTGAAGCACAATGAAGGGGACGGTCCATGCTTGATTATGTGAAGCTTGCGATCTTGGGGCTGATTACAGTCCTTGCGGCGATTGCCGCGAACTACGGGTTGGATTTTGCCTACAAGGTCCATGCGATCCTGATCATGATGGTGTCTGGCGGGCTATTTCTATGGCAGTTGCGCCGCATTGATGAAGAGAAGGTGCCAGCGCCACAGAATGAGTACATGGACGGCCCGGTGAAAGCGGCGGCGATTGCCACTGTGTTCTGGGGCTGCACGGGTTTTCTGGTGGGCGTTTTCATCGCTTTCCAATTGGCGTTCCCGGTGCTCAACTTCGAATGGGCGCAACCCTATCTGAACTTCGGCAGACTTCGGCCCCTTCACACCTCTGCGGTGATTTTCGCGTTCGGCGGCAACGCTTTGATCGCGGCGACGTTCTACATTGGCCAGCGCACCTGTGCGGTGCGCATGTGGGGCGGCAATCTTAGCTGGTTCGTATTCTGGGGCTACCAGCTCTTCATTGTTCTTGCGGCAACCGGCTATCTGATGGGCACGACCCAAAGCTTGGAATACGCAGAGCCTGAGTGGTACGTGGACCTTTGGCTAACCGTGGTTTGGGTTGCCTTCCTCGTGGTCTACATGGGCACGATCCTGACAAGGAAAGAGCCGCACATCTACGTGGCCAACTGGTTCCTGCTGGCCTTCATCGTGACCGTGGCGATGCTGCACCTTGTGAACAACATGGCGGTGCCGGTGTCGATCTTCGGATCACGGTCGGTGCAAGTCATGTCGGGCGTGCAAAGTGCGATGACGCAATGGTGGTACGGCCACAACGCCGTGGGCTTCTTCCTGACCGCGGGTTTCCTGGGGATGATGTATTACTTCGTGCCGAAACAGGCTGAGCGTCCCGTCTATTCCTACAAACTGTCGATCATCCACTTCTGGGCGCTGATCTTCCTGTATATCTGGGCCGGCCCCCACCACTTGCACTACACCGCGCTGCCCGATTGGGCCGCGACCCTGGGCATGGTCTTCTCGATCGTGCTGTGGATGCCAAGCTGGGGCGGCATGATCAACGGCCTGATGACCTTGCAAGGGGCCTGGGACAAACTGCGCACCGATCCGATTTTGCGGATGATGGTCACCAGCCTTGCGTTTTACGGCATGTCCACCTTCGAGGGGCCGATGATGTCGATCCGCGCCGTGAACTCGCTGTCGCATTACACCGACTGGACCATTGGCCATGTGCATTCCGGCGCGCTTGGCTGGAACGGCATGATTACCTTCGGGATGCTCTACTATCTGTTCCCGAAGCTCTGGAACAAGGCGTCGCTTTACAGTGTGCGGGCCGTGTCCTGGCACTTCTGGCTCGCGACGGTGGGGATCGTTCTCTACGCCTCGTCGATGTGGGTGACCGGCATCATGGAAGGCCTGATGTGGCGTGAAGTGGATGCGCAGGGCTTCCTCGTGAACTCTTTTGCCGACACCGTTGAAGCGAAGTTGCCGATGTATGTGGTCCGGGGTTTGGGCGGGATCATGTTCCTGTCGGGCGCTCTGATCATGGCCTGGAACCTGTGGATGACAGTGCGAAGTGGTGAGGCCGTGGCCGATACCAACTCCGCTGTCCCAGCAGAATAAGGAGAGGGATCATGGGTTTCCTTGACCAACACAAGAAAGTCGAGTCCAACGCGACGCTCCTCCTGGCGCTGAGCTTCGTGGTCGTGACCATTGGCGGCGTGGTGGAGATTGCGCCGCTGTTCTACCTGGAAAACACCATTGAGGATGTGGAGGGCGTGCGCCCTTACTCTCCACTGGAGTTGGCGGGCCGAGAGATTTACATCCGCGAAGGCTGCACCGTCTGCCACAGTCAGATGATCCGCCCCATGCGCGATGAGGTGGAGCGTTACGGCCATTACTCGCTGGCCGCCGAAAGTCAGTATGACCATCCGTTCGTCTGGGGGTCAAAACGCACCGGGCCGGATTTGGCCCGGGTGGGCGGGCGCTATTCCGATGAATGGCACTACGATCACCTGGTTATGCCGCAGTCCGTTGTGCCTGAAAGCATCATGCCGTCTTACGCCTTTCTTGCCGATACGCGGATGGACGGCGAAGCCGTGGGCGACCTGATGGCCACCCACCGCTTTGTGGGCGTGCCCTACACGGACGAAATGCTGGAGAACGCGCGCTTCGATTTTGTCGAGCAGGCCACCGACTTTGGCGATACCGGGGTGCTGGATCGTTACCCCGGCGCGCAACAGCGCGACTTCGACGGCAACCCGGACGTGACCGAGATGGATGCGCTGATTGCCTACCTGCAAGTGCTCGGCACGATGGTCGATTTCTCGACCTTCACGCCGGAAGAAAGCCGATAGGAGAGGACGGAACATGCAAGATTATACGTTTCTAAGGGAACTCTCTGGCAGCATCGGCACCGTGTTTCTGGTGCTCAGCTTTCTGGGGTTCGTTCTTTACGCCTTCCGGCCCGGTTCGCGGGGGGTGCACAGCGATACCGCTGAGATCCCTTTCCGACACGATGATAAACCCGCCTCGGATCACGATATCTCTGCGGCCCACGCAAGGGAGCCCCGCCAATGACCGATCAAGAAAATTCCAACCTGCAACCCGATGATCCCGAAACCACGGGTCATAGCTGGGACGGCATTCAAGAGTTCAACAATCCGCTCCCGCGTTGGTGGCTCTGGTGCCTTTACGCGTCCATCGTATGGGCGGTGCTTTACACGGTGGCCTACCCCGCCTGGCCGATGATATCGGGCGCGACGCCGGGTCTTCTGGGCTATTCCACCCGCGCTGAGGTTGCCGAAGAGATTGACCGATATGACGCGCTTAACGCCGATTTGCGCACACAATTGACGGAAGTTAATCTGGCAGAGGTCACCCAGGAAGCCATGCCAGACCTCTATAACTTCTCTATCCAATCGGGCGGGGCGACCTTTGCGACCTGGTGTTCCCAATGCCACGGACGCGGCGCCAATGGGGTGCAGGCGTCGGGCTACCCCAGCTTGCTGGACGATGATTGGCTTTGGGGCGGCACGGTTGATGACATTCACCTGACCATCGCCCACGGCATCCGCAACGAGGAAGACCCAGACGCCCGCTGGTCCGAGATGACCGCATTCGAGGGGATCTTGTCGGACGAGGAAATCAGCCAGGTGGTGAACTACGTCCTGGCCGTATCGGATCAAGAGGCCGACACCTCGCTGGCCGCCGCCGGGGAAACCGTGTTCCTCGACAATTGCGCGGCCTGCCACGGCGATGACGCCATGGGCGATCGCTATCTGGGGGCACCCAACCTGACGGACCGCATCTGGCTATACGGCGGCTCGCCCGAGGCGATCGAGGAAACCGTGCGCCATTCCCGCTTTGGCGTCATGCCCCCCTGGTCGGGCCGGTTGAGCGAGGCGGAAGTCCGCGCCACCGCGATCTACGTCCACAGCCGGGGCGGTGGCGAGTAGCCCCTGCCCTGACAACCCGGTAACTCGCGGCCTCCATCGTCGCGGGTTCGGCACAGCCCCGCGTCCTGTTCGCACCATCGCGCGGGGCTGTCGCCACAACACGCCGCTGCCACTGCGTCCCTCCGGTTTCCCCGCCGGAGCGGCGTCTTGCTATTCTCGCGGCGACTTGATCCACGTCAAAGCGATACGCCCACAGCACCCCTATTGCTGAGGAGCGAACAGAAACCGATTCTCAGGAAATCCCATGTCTTCCAGTGATGCCCCGCCGAAGCTCTACGCTGCGCAGGAGCCTATCTTTCCCAAGAAGGTGAAAGGTACGTTTCGAAACCTGAAATGGGTCATCATGTTTGTGACCCTTGGGATCTACTACATCACCCCGTGGATCAGGTGGGACCGTGGCCCCAGCCTGCCGGACCAAGCCGTTCTTGTGGACTTGGCCGGACGCCGGTTCTTCTTTTTCTGGATCGAGATCTGGCCCCACGAATTCTATTTCGTCGCGGGCCTGTTGATTATGGCGGGCCTCGGCCTGTTTCTGTTCACCTCGGCCCTTGGCCGTGTGTGGTGCGGCTATACCTGCCCGCAAACGGTCTGGACCGATCTGTTCTACACGGTCGAGCGCTGGATCGAGGGGGATCGCAACGCCCGATTACGGTTGTGGAAAAGCAAATGGGACTTCCGCAAGTGGCGGCTACGGATCACCAAATGGATCGTCTGGCTGCTGATCGCGGTGGCCACGGGCGGTGCTTGGGTTTTCTATTTCGCCGACGCGCCCACGCTATTGTGGGATCTGCTGACCGGGCAGGCGGCTTTTGTGGCCTATGCCACCGTCGGCGTTCTGACCGCCACAACCTTCCTGTTTGGCGGCTTTGCACGGGAACAGATCTGCATCTACGCCTGCCCGTGGCCACGCATTCAGGCAGCCATGATGGACGAGCATTCCCTGACCGTGGCCTACCGCGACTGGCGCGGCGAAGATCGCGGCAAGGGCAAGGACCGCGAAGGGTTGGGCGACTGCATCGACTGTAACGCCTGCGTCAACGTTTGCCCCATGGGCATCGACATCCGCGACGGCCAGCAGATGGAGTGCATTACCTGCGCCCTATGTATCGACGCTTGCGACGAGATCATGGACAAAACCGGCCGCGAGCGGGGTCTGATTGACTACCTCGCCCTGACCGACGAGGCGAACGAGCGCGCGGGCAACCCAAAGGTCCCCGTGATGCGCCACATCCTGCGGCCCCGCACGTTGATCTACACGGCCCTTTGGTCGCTGATCGGAGTGGGCCTTGTGGTGGCGCTGTTTATCCGGTCCGAGATCGGCCTGACCGTTGCCCCGATCCGCAACCCGCAATACGTCATCCTGTCCGATGGCTCGATCCGCAACACCTATGATATCCGCATCCGCAACATGACCCAAGGCGACGCCGTATTCCGTATCGGCCTGACCTCGGACGAGATCCTTCGGGTGGACCTTGAAGGCGGCCAGGACTTGATGGTCGACGTGCCCGCCGACGAAACGCTGTTGCAACGGGTCTATGTCATCGCGCGGCCCGACGATCCGGCGGCCACCGCGGACCGAACCGAACTGCGCTTCTGGGTCGAGGAATTCGGCACCAATGAGCGTGCCTATCAATCGCAATCCTTCATTGGGCAGGGCACGCAATGACCACGCAATCGGATACTCAACGCAAACTCACCGGATTGCATGTTCTGGGCATCTTCGGCGGCTGCTTCGGGATCATCATCGGGGTGAACCTGTTCATGGCGTTCCAGGCGGTGTCGACCTTCCCGGGGCTAGAGGTCTCGTCCAGCTACGCTGATAGCCAGACCTTTGATGCCCGCCGTCACGCGCAAGAGGCGTTGGGGTGGCAAGCCTCGGTCGAAACCGGGCCGGGGCAGGTGATCCTGACCCTTGTGGATGACGCGGGCCGCCCGGTTTACCCCGCAGAGCTAGAGGCGCTTTTGACCCGCCCCACGACCCAGGCTGACGATCAGTTACTTACCCTGACGCGCGGGCCGAACGGCACGTTGATCGCGCCTGCCGATCTGGATGTCGGGCGCTGGCGTTTGCGGATGACCGGCCTGTCGCGCAGTGGCACGGAATATCGCCACAACATCACCTTCTCGGTCGCGCGTCCATGACAGCCCTTGCCGATCCCGCGCGGCCCTCGGCCTGTCCGGCGTGCGATGTGGGGCCCTTGGCCGAGCAGGTCGCCGGAGCCGCGCCAACGCAGGCGCGGCTGATGATCGCCCTGCCGGGCATCCATTGCGCCGGGTGTATTTCGGGAGTGGAGCGGGCTTTGCACGCGCTGCCCGGCGTGCGTGACGCGCGGGTCAACCTGACCCTGCGCCGTGTCGCGGTCGAGGCCGATCTGGACGTTGACACAAATACCCTTTGCCACGCGCTGTCCGATGCGGGATACGAGGCGCACGAGTTGGACCCCGGCGTCCTTGCCGCAACCGAGATTGATGCCACAGGCCGTGCCCTTCTGATGCGCCTTGCGGTGGCCGTTTTCGCGATGATGAACGTGATGCTCTTGTCGGTCGCCGTGTGGTCCGGGGCCGAAGGCGTGACCCGCGACATGATGCATTGGATCAGCGCCGCGATTGCCATTCCCGCCGTCATTTTCACGGGCCAGCCTTTCTATGTCTCGGCCTTCGCGGCGCTGAAGGCGCGGCGCTTGAACATGGATGTGCCGATCACGCTGGCGATTGCGCTGGCCGTTGGCACCTCGCTTTATGAGACGATGCTGTCAGGTGAGCACGCCTACTTCGACGCGGCAATTGCCCTGTGCACCTTCCTTCTGGCGGGCCGTTATCTGGATCACAGGACCCGTGCCAATGCCCGCTCTGCGGCGCAGGAATTGGCCGCGCTGGAAGTGCCTCGCGCGTTGCAGATCACGGGGCAGGGGACGCAATCCGTCAGCATCGCGGACTTGCGTCCCGGTGATCTGGTGCGCGTGCTTCCGGGGGGGCGCATTCCAGTGGACGGCGTGTTGCGCGACGGCTCGACCGAATTGGACCGGTCGATCATGACTGGCGAAACGCTGCCCGCAGCCGCCATGCCCGGCGATAGCGTCCATGCTGGGGAAGCGAACCTGACAGGCGCGATCACGGTCGAGGTTCAGGCGGCGGGGCGCGACACGGAACTGGCGCGGATTGCGGATCTGATCGCTGTCGCCGAGGCGGGGCGCAACAACTATACCTCTCTCGCGGATGCGGCGGCCAAGCTTTATGCGCCGGGGGTTCACATCATCGCGGCCCTTGCGGCGGTGGGGTGGTTTTTAGCGACGATGGACCTGCGCGTGGCCCTGAACATCGCGGCGGCGGTTTTGATTATCACCTGCCCCTGCGCCCTTGGGTTGGCGGTGCCGGCGGTAACCACAGCGGCCTCGGCCCGGTTGTTCCGCAAAGGCCTGCTGATCAAAAGCGGCACGGCGCTGGAGCGTTTGGCGCAGGTCGATACGGTGGTGTTCGACAAGACCGGAACGTTGACTGATGGCGCGCCCACGGCCTTGGGATTGCAGGAGCTGTCCGAGGCGGAACGGGGCGTTGCGCTGGCTTTGGCGCAAGGATCGGCGCATCCTCTGGCGCTCTCCATGGCGCGGGGCCTTGCCGAATTGGGCGTGCATCCGGTGGCCTTGGACGCCGTAAAAGAACACCCCGGCTTCGGGGTGGAGGGGCAATGGCGCGGGCAAACAGTCCGATTGGGCCGCGCGGGATGGGTTGGGGCAGAGGCCTTGGCCACCACGGCGACCTATCTGAAAATCGGGGACGGCGCGGTGCAAGCGATTGCCTTTGACGATGCGATCCGAACCGGAGCGGAAGCGCTGGTGGCGGGGCTGAAAGCGCAGGGCAAGCGTGTGATCCTGCTGTCGGGCGATGTGGAGGCGGCGGTAAGCGCCTTTGCGGCCCGTGTCGGGATCACGGAAGTGATGGCCGAGGCGCGACCCGAAGCCAAGGCCGAGGTAATCATGGCGCTCCGCGATAGCGGCGAGACGGTGTTGATGGTGGGCGATGGGATGAACGACACGGCGGCGCTGACGGCGGCGGATGTATCAATCTCTCCGGCTTCGGCCCTGGAGGCGGCACGGGCCGCGTCGGACATGGTGTTGACGGGCGGCAGCTTGGCCCCGATCCTTGACGCAATGGCCACGTCAGTCGCCGCGAGAAAACGGATCAAGGAGAACTTTACCATCGCCTCTGTCTATAACCTATTAGCGGTGCCTCTGGCGGTTGCGGGCCTGTGCTCGCCCCTGATCGCGGCGCTGGCGATGTCCAGTTCGTCCCTGACCGTATCGCTCAACGCATTGCGGTTGCGCTGATGGAGGTGCTTGGCCTGTTGATCCCGGTAAGCCTGGCCCTTGGGGCCCTGGGGCTTGTCGCGTTTTGGTGGCTTCTGAAGAAAGGCCAGTTTGACGATCCCGAAGGCGACGCGCACCGGATTTTGCGCGACGACTATGACGATAAGCCCAAATAGGGACGAGGAGACGCGGGTCCACAGTTTTGCGGGGCAAAACCGCGAGACCACGCCCCTCCCCCCGTCCCGTAGGGCGGCTGATACAAAAAACGTCCCGTAGGGCGGCTGATACAAAAAATGTCCCGAAGGGCGGCGGATACAAATAGTCCCTTGGGGCAGTGGATACAAAAACGGCGGCTCCGATGGGGCCGCCGTTTTGTCAGGTGTTATGATGCTTCGCTTCAGGGACCAAAGGTCTCGCAGCTAATATTCTGGGCCGACAGTCGGGCGCAGGCTTGGGAGGCCTGATCCTCGGTCATACCGGCGAACCGCGCGTCGTAGCCGCGGCTCACGTTGACGACGCGGCGCAGGGCGGTGTCGAAGGTGCCAAGCTCGGCCAGTGCGGTGCGCAGCAGCAATCGCTCGGCCGCGTGATGGGAGTTCTGCGGCCCCAATGATACGCCATATAGCCGTGAGCCTGTAGACGACGCCCGTGTCACCAGTTCCGGTTCCGGTGGGGGGATCGGCGTGGGTTCGGGCACTGTTGCGGCTTGCGGCTCGGGCCGGGGGGCGGGCCTGTCGGAAGGAATATCGGCGGCGCTCAGCGCGGCTTCCACAGCGGCGGCGACCTCGGCCCCGGGGTCCAACGCCTCGCCTACTGCGCTGTTGATAGCGGCCAGCATATCGGCGTTCACGCCGTTGGCAGGCCGTGTCATGGGCCGCATAGAGCGTTCGGGTGCCCGTTGTCCGCGTGGGGTGCTGCTTTGCCCGGAAGGGCCGCCATCGTCGGCATAGGTGGGCAGGGACGGGGTGCGTAGCGCGACGGAACTCGGCGCCCTCTCAAACCCCATATCAAGCAATTCCATCACCCGTTGGTTGCGCCAAGCCGAGCTTCGCCCGCCAAACACCGTCGCGATAATGCGTTCTTCGCCGCGTTGGGCCGAGGCCACCAAGTTGAAGCCCGCCGCCCGCGTGTAGCCGGTCTTGATACCGTCCGCGCCACGATAGGTGGTCAGCACGACCCGGTTGGTGTTGCGTACCGTAGCGATGCCCGCATCGGCGGTTACACGGGAGAACAGATTATAATATTGGGGATAATCGTAGACCAGCCGCCGCCCCAACATGGTCATGTCGCGGGCGGTGGACAGGTGGCCTTCTTCGGTCAGCCCATTGGCGTTACGGAAGGTTGTGCGGGTCATGCCCAAGGCGCGGGCGGTGCGTGTCATCCGGCGCGCGAAGGCCGCCTCAGAGCCGGAGATCGCTTCGCCAATCGCGGTCGCGGCATCGTTGCCAGAACGAATCGCAGCGGCCCGGATCAGGTAGCGCAGGCGGATCGTGGACCCCGCCCGAAGACCAAGGCGCGACGGCGGCTCATTCGCGGCATTGGCAGAGATCGTAACCTCGGTGTCGAGCGTGATCTCGCCAAGGCGAAGCGCCTCGAACGCGATGTAGAGGGTCATCATTTTGGTGAGGGAAGCCGGGTGCAATCGGGTATCGGCGTTGCGCGAATGCAAAACCTCGCCGTTGCGCGCATCCATCACCATCGCGGCGTAAGGCGCGGCTTGAACCTGACCGGGAAGCACGGTGAAAAACACCATGAGAGCCCCCAAAAGGGCTGCATAAAAATTCCGTACGAACATGAGTTGCTCTATCTGCCTCTGGTGCCGTCTATTGCGGCGATTACGTTCAGCGTACGATAGAATTTCTATAAAATCCATGCCGTAGCGTCGAAAATTCGAGCCTCTGCAAGGAATTGGCAAATGTGGGCGGTGGAGCGGGTCAAGGCTCCATATGTGGGCCATCGAAGCGGCCGCATCATGTGGCGAAGGGGTTTTCGCTCTGCTACAAGGCAGCGAAGTGTTGCAAAAAAGGAAGCCCCCAAGATGCTCGACCTGACCCTCGATCACAAAACGCGGGCGGCCAATTGGTTCCGCAGTTTGCGCAATGACATCGTCGCCGCGTTCGAGGACGTGGAGGAATCCCAGGGCGGTGAGGCCCCGGTGGGGACGTTCGAGGTCAGCGAAACCAAGCGCACGTCCGAGGACGGATCAGACGCGGGCGGCGGCTTGATGAGCGTCATGCGGGGCGGGCGCGTATTCGAGAAGGTCGGCGTGAATGTCTCCGAGGTCTACGGCGTCCTGGGAGAGCGGGCGCAGAAGGCGATGGCTGCGCGCGGCGTGCCGGGGATGGAGACGGACCCAAGGTTCTGGGCGTCGGGCATCAGCCTTGTGGCGCACATGCAGAACCCGCGCGTGCCTGCGGTTCACATGAACACCCGCATGTTCTGGACGCCCAACGCGTGGTGGTTTGGCGGCGGGTCCGACCTGAATCCGGCGATTGAGTATGATGAGGACACGGCCTTTTTTCACAAGACGTTGAAGGATCATTGCGACCCCCATGGCGGCGATCTGTATGATCGTTACAAGAAGTGGGCGGATGAGTATTTCTACGTTCCCCACCGCAAACGCGCCCGTGGCGTTGGCGGGATCTTCTATGACGATCACAACACCGGAGATTGGGAGGCGGATTTCGCCTTCACGCAGGACGTTGGCCGCGCCTTCCTGCCCGCCTTCCTTGGCTGCGTGGAGAAGCGCCGCCATGAGCCGTTCACCGAAGCCGACCGAGAAGCGCAACTGGTGCATCGGGGGCTCTATGCGGAATATAACCTTGTCTACGACCGGGGCACCAAGTTCGGGCTGGAAACAGGCCATGACGCCAATGCCGTGCTGATGTCTTTGCCACCGATCGCTAAATGGACCTGAGGCCCGATCCTCAAACGCTCGACGTGTTGGTGCCGAACTTCAAGAAACGGCTTTCCGGCGTGACGGCAACTATCGTACGGCTGGTGCCGTTGCAGGCCCGCGCCATGGCGTTGGCCGCCGTGTCACCGGATCTGCCTGCCCATGTGCCGCAGATCCGGTTGGGCCAACTGTTAACCATGTCGCGCAATGGGCCCCAAGGCGCCCGTATCTGGCACGCGCGGCGCAATACCGAGATGTTGGCGGGCCTCGCCCTGAAACATCTGCTGCGCAAACGGTTGAAGCTGGTGTTTACCTCGGCCTCTCAGCGTAGGCACACGGGATATACGAAATGGTTGATCGGGCAGATGGACCACATCATTGCCACGTCCCAAAAGACGGCCAGCTATCTGGAGCGCCCCGCCGACGTGATCCTTCACGGGATTGATGTGGCGGCCTTCACGCCCCCCACGGATAGGCCCGCCTTGCGGGCGCGTCTTGGGCTGCCTGACGCCAAGCTGATCGGCTGCTATGGGCGCATTCGGGCGCAGAAAGGCACCGGGGACTTCGTTGATGCGATGATCCCGGTGCTACAGGCCAATCCCGAAGCGTACGGTCTTATCATGGGCCGGGCGACCTCGGACCATGCCGCCTATGAGGCCGGGCTTCGCGCGCAAGTTGCCCAAGCGGGGCTGAGCGACCGATTGCTGTTCAAGCCGGAAGTGCCGGTGCACGAAATGGCCGATTGGTACCGCGTGCTTGATCTTTTCGTGGCTCCGCAACGGTGGGAAGGCTTCGGCCTGACCCCGCTGGAAGCCATGGCCTGCGGCGTTCCTTGTGTGGCCACGAAAGTCGGGGCGTTCCCGGAGCTTTTGACGCCGCACACGGGCACATTGATCGCGCCACAAGACACGCCAGCCATGACAAAGGCCATCACCCGTTACACAGATGATCCCGCCCTTTGCGTTGCCCAGGGCCAAGCCGCCCGCACCCATGTAGAAACGCACTTTCGCATCGAGAGTGAGGCCGAAGCGATCATGGCGATCTACCGGGGCCTTCTTGCAGAGGGCTAAGCCCTTCCACGGGGCGGGTATTGGGGTTAAACGGAATTGTCTCTTACGAAAGTGAACCATGGCTGACCCTTTTCGCAATATTCGCCGCAAATGGCACCTGATGAAGGGTACGTCTTCGTATACCCATAAGGGTGTTCGTTTGCGCACGGGGCCAAAGGACATTCCGTCGGCTGTTCGGGGCCATATCTTCAAGGGAACCTATGAGGCCGTTGAAGCGGAGCTGGTGAAGGAAGTGGTGGCGCCCGGAAATAAGGTTCTTGAAGTGGGCACGGGGATCGGATTCGTGTCGATCCTCTGTGCAAAGATCGCCGGAGAGGGGAACGTAACCTCTTACGAGGCGAACCCCGCAATGGGTGACGTGATCCGCAAGAACTATGCGGAAAACGGTCTCCAGTCGGATTTGCGGATGCACGCGGTCACCGTCAACGGAAGCCCGATCCAGTTCTTCGCAGACGCCAACGTTCTGTCGTCCTCGATGATTGACCGTAATTTGCCGACGACTGAAATCACAGTCGAAAGTGACGCGATGGCCGACGTCATGGAGCGAGTCGCGCCAGACGTGATCGTTATGGACGTAGAAGGAGCCGAGGTAGATTTGCTCTCATCCGCGGACCTTTCCGACGTGCATTCCATGATTGTCGAGGTCCACCCCCATATCGTCGGCGCAGAGAAAATCGCTGCAATGGAGACGGCCTTGGCCGAAAAGGGCCTGTTCCCGGTGAAAGTATTGCACAAGACGGTGTTGTACCAGCGCAGTGCGCCATGACGAATGATATCTGGCCGTCCTACGTAATCAATCTTGCCGACAACAAGGCGCGGATGGAAAACGCCCGTACGCAGTTGGAGGCGCAAGGCATTCATTTCACGCGTGTTGAGGCGGTTTGGGGCGCAGACCTGACGCCCGAGCAGGTCGCGGAAGTGTATGACGAGAAAGCGAATAGCCGCCGCGCAAAGCAAGATCTCGTGGCGGGTGAATTGGGATGCTATCTAAGCCACATCAAGGCTTGGCGGCAGATTGTTGCATCCAATGCGCCCGGCGGCTTCGTCCTTGAGGATGACTTCAAGGTAAAGAGTGATCTGGCCGATGTGCTGCGGGCTTTGAGTTCTACGGAGACACCCAAATGGGATGTTGCAAAGCTGTTTTGCCTGAATCCAGAGCCCAACCTGATTTCTCTGGATCCGTTGACGGGCGGCTATTCGATTGGAACGCCTTACCGTGTTCCTTCGACAACCCTGGGATACGGGATCACGCGCGCCAGCGCAGAAGCGCTGCTCGGCCAATCAATCCCGTTTTTTAGGCCCATTGATGAAGACCACAAATTTTTCTGGGAACACGGGCAGAAAATTGCCCTTGTTCAGCCCAACCCCTTGACCGTCGGAGAGCAAGAGACCGTCACAGGCACGATCGGCGACTCTCGTAGAAGCCGCAGTCGAGGGGGCGCATTGCGTAAAGCTCGTTATCAGTTGGCTTATCAAATCCAACTACGTTGGCACCGCATGAAAGCACGAGCATGACAGATTTGCGAATTCTCAATATCTGCTTCGGCAAAGAGGGGGGGGCAGAGCGCTTTTTTGTTAACCTCGCCCAGGCGTTTCACCGCAGAGGCGGCATCGAGCAGCGTTTTATCATCCGGCCCGACCGCACTTGGCGGAGACACATTGTCGAGATCGGCCCGACAATAGAAAACAATTACCGATACTTGTCGTTGTCTCGCTGGTGGCTTCGGGCTGAGTATCGTCGCATCATCAAGGATTGGAAGCCCGATGTCGTGTTTGCTTTTGCGCCTCGGGCCGGTCGTTTGCAGCAGAACGTTCCCGGTCCGCTGAAAGTTGTTCGGCTTGGTGATTTCCCCCCCCACCTCAAACACTTTCGAAACAACGACATGATTGTCTCCAACACGCCCGCGATCACGGACCACGTAAAGTCATTGGGATGGAAGAAACCGGCCGAGACCATCACGAACTTTGCCCGCCCGGTTAAGGCGCAGCCGATCAGCCGCGCAGAGACCGATACGCCCGAGGGCGCATTTGTTGTCGCCGCTGCGGGCCGCTTTGTGAACCGCAAGGGGCTCGATATGGCGATCCGAGCCGTGGCTCGTATGCCCGGCACGATCCTTTGGCTGATGGGGGATGGCGAGGAAAGGCAAGCGTTGGAAGCACTGGCGGTAAAGGAAGGCGTCGCAGATCGCGTGCGGATGCTGGGCTGGGTCGATGAGCCGGTCCATCATTTCGCGGCTGCCGATGCCGTTCTTTTCCCATCCCGCCATGAGCCGCTGGGAAACGTTGTCCTAGATGCATGGCAAGCGGGAATGCCCGTTGTCGCCGCCCGCTCAGAGGGACCGGGTTGGTTCATTCGAGACGGCATTGACGGGATACTGACTGAAATTGATGACCTTGATGCGATGGTTGCTGGGCTGCGCGCGTTGCAGGACGATGACAACCTGCGCCAGCGCTATGGTGCAGCAGGGCGAGAGCGTCTCGCCACCTTTTTCAGTGAAGACGCGATCGTGGACGCTTATCTGGCCGCCTTCCGGAGGGAGCTAGGCCAGTGAAGGTGCTCGTCATCAACCTCGGCCCTGAAAGCGCGCGAATGTCTTTCATGGCAGGGCAAATCACGCGTCTGGGGTTGGCGTTGTTCCGGCAGGAGGCGGTGACCCCGCAGACACTGACACCTATGAGCGATGATCCCTATTGGCAGCGATGGGAGCGCCCTCTGCGCACGACGGAGATGGCCGCACTGGCCAGCCACCGCGCCGCGTGGGAGCGCGTGGTGGCCGAAGGCGCGCCGATGCTGATCTGTGAAGACGATGCCGTTCTGCACGAAGATACGCCCGCTTTTCTGCACCAGGTCGAGGCGCTGCCGGAGGCCGAGTTGGTGACGCTGGAAACACGGGGGCGGCGCAAGCTGATCGCCCGCACCCCGCATCAGCAGGCCCCCATGCACCGCTTGTGGCAGGATCGCACCGGGGCGGCGGCTTACGTTTTGCGGCCTTCTGGCGCGCGCAAGTTGCTGGAGCGGGTGGCGCAGGCGCCCGGGCTGGCCGATGGTATGATCTGCGCCGCCTATGATGTGACGGCGTGGCAGGCGGTTCCGGCCCTTGCCGTGCAGCTTGATCAATGTGCGGCGCAGGGCCTGACCCCGCCCATTCAAACCGAAAGCGCCATTGATCGAGAGGCGCGGCCGAAAGCTGCTAAGTCCCTTGGGCAAAAGTGGCGTCGTCTATGGGGACAAGTGCGCATGGGGGTTCGGCAAATTCGGCGTTTGCCCGGCGCTCAGAGGGTTATCGTGCCCCTCGCCAAGTCAACCCCCGCGCCCCGTTAGCTACGGATCGCATCCAAGAGGATGTGAACGTTTTCCGGGTCCGCATCGGGGGTGATCCCGTGGCCAAGGTTGAACACATGCGGCCCGCCCTTCAGCGCATCGCGGATACGCCGCGCCTCGGATGCCAAAGCCTCTCCACCGGTGACCATGAGCTTGGGGTCTAGGTTGCCCTGCACACAGCCCGCAACCTGCAAGTTCTGCGCCGCCCATGTGACATCGACCGACGTATCAATCGCCAGGCAGTCGGCCCCCACGGCGTCGGCAAAGCCGATGTATTTCTCGCCGGCTTCGCGCGGGAAGGCGATGACGGGTAGATCAGGGTGGCGCGATTTCAGTTCAGTGATGATTTTCTTGGTCGGGGCGAGGGCGTACTTATCGAACGCTTCACCCTTCAAGGAGCCGGCCCAACTGTCGAACAGTTTCACCACCTCGGCGCCTGCTTGCACCTGCATGTCGAGGTATTCGATCGTCGCATCAGTGATCAAGTCGATCAGCGCCTCAAACGTTGCCGGGTCGCCTTCACGCAGGGCATGGGCGGGGGCCTGATCCGGGGTGCCACGGCCTGCGATCATATAGGTCGCGACGGTCCAGGGGGCACCGGCAAAACCGATCAACGTGGTTTCCTTGGGCAGCTCCTCGGCCAGGATTTTGACTGTCTCGTAGATCGGGTTCAGGGTCTCGTGGATGTCGTCCTTGGTCTTCATCCCCGCCATGCCCGAGGCATCGGTGATCGTGGAAAGTCGGGGGCCTTCGCCGGTCACAAACCAAAGGTCTGCGCCCAGGGCCTGAGGGATCAGCAAGATGTCCGCAAACAGGATTGATGCGTCAAAGCCGAAACGACGAATCGGCTGCAAGGTGACCTCTGCCGCCAGTTCTGGATTGTAGCACAGTGACAGGAAGTCGCCCGCCTGCGCGCGCGTCGCACGATACTCGGGCAGGTAGCGCCCTGCCTGGCGCATCAGCCATACCGGCGGCACGTCCATAGCCTCACCTGCGAGGGACCGGAGGAGCTTTTTCTTATCGGTCATGGCGGTTATCCTCTGGGTGAACTGGTGGGTGCGTGAATTTTCGTTATGAGTGTCACAGACCACCGCCTTGTCAACCCGAGTGTCCCACCGCCAGAGGTCCCATGACGATCAATTTACCAACCCCCGCCGCCCCCCTGCGTATCGGCACCCGAGGCTCGCTCCTTGCGCTGGCCCAAGCCCATGAAGCGCGCGCGCGGCTCATGGCTGCGTGGGACTTGCCGGAAGACACGTTCGAGATCGTGGTGATCAAGACAACCGGAGACGACCGGTCCCTGATTGAAGCGGACGTGGCCCTGAAAACGATTGGCGGTAAGGGCCTGTTCACCAAGGAAATCGAAGAGGCCATGATGAGCGCGTCGATTGATATCGCCGTGCACTCCATGAAAGACATGCCGACCGACCAGCCCGACGGATTGGTGCTGGATTGCAATTTGCCCCGTGAGGACGTGCGCGATGCCTTTGTATCGCTGAATCACGAAGGGCTGGATGCATTGCCCGAGGGGTCCATCGTCGGCTCGTCCTCACTGCGGCGCAGAGCGCAATTGTTCGCCCGACGGCCCGACCTGAACGTGGTGGAATTCCGCGGCAACGTGCAGACGCGGATGAAGAAGTTGGAGAATGGGGTGGCCGATGCGACGTTCCTTGCCATGGCGGGCCTGCGAAGACTGGGCATGGAGAGGGTGGTGAAATCCGCGATTGAGGTGGAAGATATGTTGCCCGCTGTGGCGCAAGGGGCCATCGGGATTGAGCGCCGCGCAGATGATAGCCGTGCCGCCGAAATGTTGGCGGCGATCCACGATGTGGAGACAGGCCAACGGCTGGCGGCGGAACGGGCCTTTCTGAAGGGACTCGACGGGTCTTGCCAGACGCCGATTGCGGCGCTGGCCGAGCTGGACGGCACAACCCTGCGCCTGCGCGGCGAAGTCCTTCGCCCCGATGGCTCGGAAGTCCTGACCGATGACCGCACCGCCCCCATAGAGGACGGCGCGAAACTTGGCGCTGACATGGCCCGTGCCCTGCGCACCCGCGCCGGAGAGGGCTTCTTCGACTGGCACTAGACGCGGCGGTCGCAAACCCTTGCAAGGGTTTGCCCAAAGCCTTGAAAGGCTTTGGTTGCGCCCGTTGCGAGGCAGGCGTCGACATGGCATTGTCGCGCGGAACGGCGGCAGAGCAGGAACCCCCGATGCAGATAGACCAAACGGGCCTTGAGGGGCTTCTAGTGATAACCCCGCCGCGCTTCGGCGACGCCCGCGGTTTTTTTGCTGAGACCTACAGCGCGGCGAAGTTGGCCGATCATGGCGTCACGACCACCTTCGTGCAGGACAACCATTCGTTATCTGCCGAAGTCGGCACGATCCGGGGGCTGCATTTCCAGGCCCCACCCCATGCGCAAGACAAGCTGGTGCGGTGTGGCAGGGGGCGTCTGTTTGACGTGGCCGTCGATATTCGCAAAGGCTCGCCCACCTATGGCAAGTGGTTCGGGATCGAACTGTCCTTTGAGAATGGAAAGCAACTGCTGGTCCCCGCAGGTTTCGCCCATGGCTTCATTACCCGCGAACCGGGGACAGAGATCATATACAAGTGCAGCGATTTCTACGCGCCCGAAACGGAAGGGGCCGTCATCTGGAGCGATCCCGACATTGGCATTGATTGGGGTTTAGAAGGTTCCCCGGTCTTATCGGACAAGGACGCCGTGGCGCCTGCTCTCAAGGATCTCGACAGTCCGTTCATCTACGAGGCCGCCCCATGAAGATTCTTATCACCGGCGGCGCGGGGTTCATTGGCTCTGCCGTGATCCGCCTTGCCGTCGCCCGTGGCCACGAAGTGATCAACCTTGATGCGCTGACCTATGCCGCATGTCTGGAGAATGTGGCGTCCGTTGCGTCTTCAAACCTCTATACCTTTGAGCACGCCGATATTTGTGACCCTGCGGCGATGGCAACCATTCTGGCGCGGCACAATCCCGATGCGATCCTGCACCTTGCTGCCGAAAGCCACGTTGACCGCTCCATTGATGGGCCGGCTGCATTCATCCAAACCAACGTAACTGGCACCACCACCCTGCTTGATGCCGCCCGGGCCCATTGGGAGGCGCGTGGCAAGCCCGACAGCTTCCTCTTCCACCACGTCTCTACCGATGAGGTCTACGGCACCCTTGGTGATACAGGCCTGTTCACCGAAGACACGCCCTATGCGCCCAATAGCCCCTATTCGGCGTCCAAGGCGGCGTCCGATCATATCGTCCGTGCGTGGCATGAAACCTACGGCCTTCCGGTTCTGCTGACCAATTGTTCCAACAATTACGGCCCCTATCACTTCCCGGAAAAGTTGATCCCCGTGGTGATCCTCAAGGCTCTCGCGGGGGAGCCGATCCCGGTCTACGGCGACGGCATGAACATTCGCGATTGGCTGTACGTAGAAGACCACGCCGATGCGCTGCTATGTGTGCTGGAGAACGGCGAGGTCGGCCGCAGCTACAACATCGGTGGCCATAATGAGCGGACGAACATCGACCTTGTGCGGGCCATTTGCGGCCTGTTGGACGCGCGTCGACCGCAGAACGCCCCCCATGCCGATCTGATCACCTTCGTCGCAGACCGCCCCGGTCACGATTTGCGCTACGCGATTGATGCCAGCCGCATTCAGGATGAACTGGGCTGGACCCCTTCCGTGACCGTCGAAGAGGGCCTTGAAAAGACCGTGGATTGGTTCTTGGCCAATGAGCCGTGGTGGCGTGCTTTGCAGGAACGCGACGGTGTTGGGGCGCGTTTGGGGACGAAAGCGTGACCTTGCTGGCGTTTGGGCACACGGGGCAAGTGGCGCAGGAATTGGCACGCCTTGGGGTGCAGACAATCGGGCGCGACGGGGCCGACCTCAGCGATCCAGGTGCCTGCGCCCGTGTGATTGCGACCAGCGACGCGAGCGCCGTGATCAACGCCGCTGCTTACACCGCCGTCGACCAAGCCGAACAGGAAGAGCCTCTGGCCCATACCATCAACGCCGATGCCCCCGCCGCCATGGCGCGGGCCTGCGCTGCAAAGGGCATTCCATTCGTCCAGATTTCCACGGACTACGTTTTCGACGGGGCGGGGAACGATCCGTTCAAACCCTCGGACCCAGTGGCCCCGCTTGGCGCGTATGGCCGCACGAAACTGGCAGGAGAGGAAGCGGTGCGAGCCTCCGGCGCGGCCCATGCAATCTTGCGCACCAGTTGGGTGTTCTCGGCCCATGGCACGAACTTCGTGAAGACGATGCTTCGCCTCGGCGCGGATCGCGACGCTCTGAGGATTGTGGCGGATCAGGTCGGCGGGCCGACCCCCGCCCGCGATATTGCGCAGGCCTGCGTGACCATGGCCGAGGCGTTGCAACGTGACCCGTCCAAATCCGGCACATACCATTTCTCGGGCGCGCCGGATGTTTCTTGGGCGGATTTTGCCCGGGCGATTTTTGCAGAGACAGGGCTAGAGGTCGCCGTCACGGATATCCCCTCAATCGCGTATCCAACGCCAGCCGCGCGGCCGCTGAACTCACGGCTGGGTTGCTCTGATATAACAGCCGCTTTCGGGGTCACACGCCCCGATTGGCGCGCGGGCCTGCGGGCAGTTCTGGGCGATTTGCGTAATTCCTGACGCTCTTCAATCAATCTTAATTATTTGGCGTCAGGAGTCGTAGCTGAGGCGCGTCGTTGGCAATTTCCAAGAAACGCGCTACCCGTGAAGCGGGTTCACGACATGGAGACGCTAGAATGGCGCGCAAAGGAATTATTTTGGCAGGCGGGTCTGGCACACGCCTTTTCCCAGTGACGGTTGGCGTCTCCAAGCAATTGCTGCCGATCTATGACAAACCAATGATTTATTACCCACTATCGGTGCTGATGCTGGCCGGTATTCGGGAAATAGCCATCATCACGACCCCGGAAGATCAGGCGCAGTTCCAGCGCACCCTGGGCGACGGCAGCCAATGGGGCCTGTCGCTTACTTATATCGAGCAACCTAGCCCCGATGGGCTTGCACAGGCCTATTTGCTGGCAAAAGATTTCCTGAATGGGGCCCCGTCGGCGATGGTTCTGGGCGACAACATCTTCTTTGGTCACGGCCTGCCTGAGGTTTTGGCAGCCGCCGATGCACGGCCCAATGGGGGCACTGTGTTTGGCTACCGGGTGATGGATCCGGAACGCTATGGCGTGGTGGATTTTGCCGAGGACGGCAGCGTGACATCTATCGTGGAAAAACCCGATGTGGCGCCGTCCAATTTTGCCGTGACGGGGCTTTACTTCCTGGATGGCACCGCACCGGAGCGTGCGGTCGCCGTTGTGCCTTCCGCGCGGGGAGAATTGGAAATCACCAGCCTTCTTGAAAGCTATCTTCAAGACGGGACGCTAACGGTCGAACGTATGGGCCGTGGATTTGCGTGGTTGGATACTGGCACCCACGAGAGCCTTCTGGATGCTGGCAATTTTGTGCGAACACTGACCCAACGGCAGGGCCTGCAAGTGGGCTCGCCTGACGAAATCGCCTATGCCGCCGGATGGATTGATGCAGACGGCTTGGCCGAGCGCGCAGCTCTGTTTGGCAAAACCCAATATGGCCGCTACCTCGCGACCACAGCGAAGGGATAGTGCGGCCGTGATCCACCGTCTCCAAACGCTCTATTTGCGGTACGCGGGGGTCCATGAAAGCCGATTGCGGGGCGTGGCCCTGGGGCCGGTTGGGCGGCGGATCGGCCAGGTTGAACAAGTTATTCGCCGTGATGACAGGGTCGAGATTACCGGTTGGGTCAACGCCCGCAGACAGCGGGTGACTTGGCCGGGGGGCGAAGTTGCGCTTACCCCCAATATCTATCGCGGCGATGTCGCCGCTCGTCTCGGCATCGCGCCGGAAACGGGGTTTGAGGGGGTGGTTCCCGCCTCGGCCAGGCCGCTGACCTTGCATGTGGAACAAGACGGTGGGCCCGAGCTTTCTGTTGCGCTTCCCCATCCAGCTGAGGCTGCGCCTGCGTCGGCGCACCGTAGGCTAAAGCGAGCGTTTCTCCGTGACCTGTCCCGTGCCGGCCCCAGTATCGCCCGCTACCTGTGGAAGCCCACGGCGCAGTCAAAATCTGCGGTGAAACGCGCCCTTGGCCTAGAGACTGCGGCGCGTGGCCATCGGCTTGATCCGTCATGGCTCCAACAGCCCGTTCCGGTGCCAGCGGTCACGACGGGCATCACCATCATCCTACCAATCTACAACGCCCTGCCATACCTCAAGAAATGTCTCGCGCGGGTGGAGGAGGGCACGGATCTGCCGTGGCATCTGATCGCGGTAAACGACGGCTCCACCGATCCGGAACTTGGCCCTTGGATGGCGCAATGGGCCGCCGCACGGCGCGACCGGGTCACCTATATTCCGCAGGACAAGAACCTCGGCTTTATCGGCGCGGTGAACCTCGCGCTCAGCGTGGCAGAGGCGGAGGATCGCGACGGCCCTATCGTGTTGCTCAACACGGACGCCATGGTGCCAAACGGATGGGCCAGCCGCCTGATCGCGCCGTTACGCGACCCCAACGTGGCCTCCGTCACCCCTCTGTCAAACGCGGCAGAAGTATTGTCCGTGCCGGCGATGGGACCGGGGATCGCGATCGGGGAAGGTGACGTTGACGCGATCGACCGGGTCGCCGCAACTTTCGCAGGAGAGACCTGCCCTGACGTGCCAACCGGCGTGGGCTTTTGCATGGCAATGTCGCGCCAATGGCTCGCGAAAGTGCCGCGCCTCGACCCGGCCTTTGGTCGCGGCTACGGGGAAGAGGTTGATTGGAGCCAGAAGACCAAAGCCTTGGGGGCGCGGCACCTGTGCCAACCGCGCTTGTTCGTGGAGCATGTGGGCGGACAAAGCTTCGGCTCGGACGAAAAGCTGCGCCGCATCCGGGCGGCTAACGCGCTGATCGCGCGGCGGTATCCGGTGTTTGACGCCAATGTGCAGCGCTTTATCGCCCAAGACACCCTGGCGACGCCGCGTTTGGCCCTAGGGATTGCGCTGGCTGCTCAGCGTAACGGTCGCCTGCCGGTCTATCTGGCCCATACCCTTGGCGGCGGCGCGGAAATCGCGCTGCAAATGGAGGTTGAGGAAGTCGGGGCCGCGGTCGTCCTGCGCGTCGGGGGGGCACGTGCATGGCAGGTCGACTTGCAAGTGGACGGGCAAGTGACAGCCGGTCAGACCGATGATTTATCGGTCGTCGCAAAGCTCTTGGCGCCTGTGCCCGCCCTTGATCTGATCTATTCCTGCGGTGTTGGGGACCCAGACCCGATCGGCATTCCCAAAGCGCTCCTTTCCCTTCGCAGGCAGGGCCGCAACGACACGATCGCCCTTCGTCTGCACGATTTTTACCCCGTCTCCCCTTCCTACACGCTGCTGGAGCGGGGGGAGTTTCTGGGCACACCCCATCGCGACAACACGGACCCCAACCATGCTGTCATCCGCCCCGATGGATCGACGGCAACGCTCGCCCAATGGCGCGACGCATGGGGCGCGTTGATTGATGCAGCGTCCGAGGTGACGGCCTTCTCAACCTCCTCAGCCGAGCTTTTCGCGAAAGCGTATCCCCAGGCGCCGCTAAAGGTCCGCCCCCACAAGCTGCCGGTCCCGGTGCGCCCGGCCCGCCCCAAGACGGGGTCGTGCATCGGTATCCTTGGCAATATCAACCACCAAAAAGGGGCTTGGGTGCTGCGGGAAATCGCTCAACAAAACCCGGGGCAGACCTTTGTCGTGATCGGCAACGCGGACAGTTCTATCCCCCTGCCGCGCAACGTAACCCTGCATGGCACATATCGGCGCGAAGAAATCGCGGAAATTGCAGAGAGCTATGGCGTGTGCTGCTGGATGGTTCCCGCGATCTGGCCCGAGACTTTCTCCTTCACCACTCACGAGGCGTTGGAAACCGGGCTTCCCGTGGTCGGCTTTGCCCTGGGAGCGCAGGGAGAGGCCTTGGACAAGGCGGCCAATGGTACCACCGTCGCGCTGGAGCCGAAGGAAACCTCGGTCGCGCGGCTTTTCGCGGCGCTCTGCCCAAAGGTTCCATTGATGGAGGCCGCTGAATGACGGCCTCGCTTCCCCCGCGGGCGTCGGACAAGATGCCTTTGTTTATCGTCGGTTCGATGCGGTCGGGCACCACGTGGCTGCGCGATATGTTGCGGCGGGTGCCGGATTTCATTTGCCCGGAGGAAACGCACTTCATGCGGTGGTCTGACCCGTTCAGGTCACCCGGTGGCATGGGCCCCCACGTCAGCAACACGCTGCTACGCAAACACCGGGAAATGGACGGGGTCAGCGAGGAGGTGTTTGAACTTCTGCTGGAAAATTGCGCTACGAAGGCAATTCTGCAACGGCGCTATATCGGTGCCTTTGCGCAAGCCAAGGGCGTGGCCGAGCCGTTTCGGTGGTTCGATAAGACACCCCAGAATATCTACGGGCTGCCCCTGATCCTGGCCGAGTTTCCCCGTGCCCGCGTTGTGCATCTGGTGCGCAATCCGTTGAATGTGGTGGCCAGCCTGAAGTTGGGGCGGCAGGTCTCGGTGCCGGATATCAACGGCGCGATCAATTGTTGGTCAGAGGCGGTGCTGACATGGGACGCCATGGCACGATCTGCGCCGCGTCGGATGAT
This sequence comes from Gymnodinialimonas sp. 57CJ19, assembly GCF_038396845.1. Taxonomy (NCBI): domain Bacteria; kingdom Pseudomonadati; phylum Pseudomonadota; class Alphaproteobacteria; order Rhodobacterales; family Paracoccaceae; genus Gymnodinialimonas; species Gymnodinialimonas sp. 57CJ19. The sequence continues at coordinate 328,674 of NZ_CP151587.1, read as the reverse complement.
GGAAATCCGCTACGAGGATATGTTGGCCGATGTGCCCGGCACGTTGTCGGCCCTGATGGATTTCGCCAAGATCGATTCCCCCAAGGATCTATGGCGTCCGTCCGACGCGCACCGAGAAAAAAACCAATGGAAAACGGTTCTGACACCGGAAGAAGCCGCCCTTGTGGCGCGAAGATGTGCCAAGGCGGCGGGCCGCCGTGGCTATGATTTACAGGCCCAGGTAGAGGCTGCGGTCAGCGCGCCTTAGCGCAACCGGGACTCAGTCTTGGCATCGAAGAAATAGGCGTCGGCCACGTCAAACGAAATGCCGGTTGGGGTGCCTGCGGGCGGGGCCTCTTGATCGTGCGCCTCCACCACAATCCGCGATCCATCGGGGGCAGAGACGTAGTGGTAACTCACGCCGCCCAAACGCTCGGACAGATCGACGGTATGGGTCGCACCATCAGACAGCGTCACCTTATTGGGACGCACGCCCACGGTCACCGGGCCGTCGCCGACCATCGAAAGCGGCGCCGCAAATTCCGCGCCGCCAAGGGCAGGCACAACGATAACGCCGCCGGTGCAATGCCCATCAAAGAAATTCATCGCGGGGCTGCCGATGAAGCCCGCCACAAATTTGTTGTCGGGGTCGTTATAAAGATCCAGCGGCGCACCGACCTGTTCGATATAGCCCGCCCGCAGCACCACGATCTTATCGGCCAGCGTCATCGCCTCGACCTGATCGTGGGTGACATAGATCATCGTCGCGCCGATTTCCTTGTGCAGACGCGCAATCTCTACCCGCATTTCAACACGCAATTCGGCGTCGAGGTTCGACAGCGGCTCATCGAACAAAAACACCTCGGGCCCGCGCACGATCGCGCGGCCAATGGCGACACGCTGACGTTGACCGCCGGACAGGGCCTTGGGTTTACGGGCCAGGTAGTCATCCAGTTTCAGGATGCGAGAGGCCTCATTCACCTTCTCGTCGATCTGGGCTTTGGGGTGGCCGTTCATCTTCAGGCCGAAGCCCATGTTTTCGGCGACAGTCATATGGGGGTACAAGGCGTAGGTCTGGAACACCATTGCCACGCCGCGTTCAGCGGGGTCGGCGCGGGTCACGTCGCGTCCGCCGATATCAATCTGGCCCTCGGTGGTTTCCTCCAGCCCCGCGACCATGCGCAAAAGCGTGGACTTGCCACAGCCCGAGGGGCCGACGAAGACGCAGAATTCACCGTCGTCAATCGTAAGGTCGATCCCGTGGATCACCTGAGTTTTGCCATAGCGTTTGATGACGTTTGTAAGTTGCAGGCCCGACATGTGCGGCGTCCTCCCTGGGATTATTCTGCTGCATCGGGAAAACGCCAGTCTTGGGCCTCCCCCGCGATGGATGAAACGGCCGAGCGGATGCGCGGCAGGTGGGCGTCGAGCCCGGCAAGCGACGTTCGCTCTGTCGAAGAGGTGACCGAGACAGCGCCCAAAACCCGGCCCGCACGGGTGCGAATGGGCACAGCAACACAGATAATCCCCGGCTCATGTTCTTCGCGGTCATAGGCGTGGCCGCGCTCGGCAATGGCGGCAAGCTCCTCGCGCAGGGCATCGGCATCGGAGTAGGTGTGGGCGGTGAACGCGTGGTAGCTTTGCTGGCGCAGGATCGGTTGCAGCTGATCTTCGGGCAGAAAAGCGATCATCGCTTTGCCGACGCCGGTGCAATAGCAAGGCGCGACCTTACCTGCTTGGGAATACATTTGCAGCGGATCAGAGGCGTTGATCTTGTCCACATAAAGGACCGAGCCGCCGTCGAGTTGCGCAAGGTGGATCGTTTCGCCGACCTCCGCCGAAAGCGCCTCCAGGTAGGGGCGCGCGACGGGGGCGAGAGATGTGGTTTGCCACGCGGCATGGGCCAGACGCACAAGGCGCAGGCCCGGCGCATAGGTCTGCCGGTCCGGGTCGTAGGTTAGCATGGACTGCTTTGTCAGCACCTGAACCAAGCGGTAAAGCGTGGCCTTTGGGTAGGGGCTGTCGGCTAGAAGTTCGCCGAATCGAACGGGTCGCCCAAAGGACGCTACGGCGTCCAACACCGATAGAGCCTTGCCCACCGTACCATCAGAGCTGTCGGCATTTTCGCCTGCCACGTCATTTCTCCCCTTAATTTATTGGCTGGTGCCCTCAACACCTTCCAACGGATCGCCGCGATTTGCCAGAGGTCGCCGCGCTTTGCTGTTGACAAGACTAGGCAGGTTCGGACTAAGATTTCAATATAAGAAACCAAGTTTCACATAGTGGAACTAGATTTTTTGAGATCCTAGGGAGGACACCATGCGTTCTATTTTCAAGACCGGCGCCACCGCGCTGGCCGCAGCGACCATGCTATCTGGCGCTGCCTATGCAGACGGCCACGGCGTTTCTGGCCCCCTGCGCATCTTCTCGGACATGTCGAACCCAGCACCGCGCGCGGTCATGGAAGGCATGGTCGAGCGCTTCACCGCCGAAAACCCCGACGTTGAGGTTGAGCTGGTCATCACCGACCGCGAGGCGTGGAAGACGCAGATCCGCAACGTGCTGCAATCTGGCACTGCTGACATCGTGAACTGGTACGCCGGTAACCGCATGGGCCCCTACGTTGACGCGGGTCTGTTCATGGACATCTCCGACCTTTGGGAAGAGGGCGGCCTGACAGAAACGCTGGCTTCCACCCAAGGCTCCATGACCATGGATGACGGTATCTGGGGCGTTCCCTACACGTACTATCAGTGGGGCGTGTACTACCGTGAAGACATCTTCGAAGAGCTTGGCCTTGAAGCGCCCACCACTTGGGAAGAAGAGCTTGCAAACTGCGAAGTGATCGTCGAGTCCGGCCGCGCCTGCTACACCATCGGCACCCAGTTCCTGTGGACCGCTGGCGGTTGGTTCGACTACCTCAACATGCGCACCAACGGTTATGACTTCCACATGGCTCTGACCGCCGGTGAGGTTGAGTGGACCGATCCCCGCGTTCGCGCCACGTTCGAGAACTGGCAGACCCTGATCGACATGGGCGGGTTCATTGCTGACCACCAGTCCTACAGCTGGCAGGAGGCGCTGCCCTTCATGGTCAACGGTGAGGCCAGCGCATATCTGATGGGTAACTTCGCCGTTGCACCTCTGCGTGAAGCGGGCCTGTCGGACGATCAGTTGGGCTTCTACCAGTTCCCACAGATCGACCCCTCCATCGAGCCGGGCGAAGATGCCCCCACGGATACCTTCCACATCGCGGCCAACGCCGAGAACGTGGAAGCGGCAGAAGCCTTCCTTCTGTTCGTGGCATCGGCTGAGAACCAGACGCTGATCAACAACGGCGACAACCTGGGTCAGCTGCCCGTCAACTCCGGCTCTGCTGTGGATGACGATGAGTTCCTGAACGCGGGCTTCGACATGCTGTCGAACAACGCGGGCGGTGGCATCGCGCAGTTCTTTGACCGCGACGCCCCTGCTGAAATGGCGCAGGTCGCCATGCAGGGCTTCCAGCAGTTCATGGTTGATCCTTCCACGCTTGATCAGGTTCTGATGATCCTGGAGCAGGCGCGCGGCCGGATTTACTAAGCTACAGTGTTGCGGGCGGCGGGCCAGTGCCTGCCGCCCGCTCACATCCAAGATCAGACGGCGGGAGTGTTCCTGCCAACGGCCCGGACTTGACCGAGCCACGACTTTCAAACGCTTCGCGGGGGACCGGACCCATGGCATCTGTCACGACTGATACGCCTATGCACTCATCGCCAGCCCCACGCCGCAAGATCAGCCAGCAGGCCATCGCGCCGTGGCTGTTCCTTTTGCCCGCGTTCATTTTTTTCGCAACCTATGTGCTCTACCCGATCATCCAGTCGTTCTACATCTCGCTGTATGAATGGAACGGCCTTTATTCCCCGCAATACCGCGGCATCGACGGCTTCACCGATCAGCAATGTCTGGACCTTGGCAACCGCGCAGGGCGCGAGCCGGGGTGTGAGCTGACAGGCGACACGGTTTGGAATGCCGAATACGTGGGCATGGAAAACTACCGCAACCTTTACACCGATCCGTTCTTCTGGACCTCGCTCAAGAACAACGTGATCTGGCTGTTGCTGTACTTTCTGGCCATCCCCGCGGGCCTGATGATTTCGCTGTTCCTCAACCAGAAGGTTGTGGGGATGCGTTTGTATAAATCGCTGTTCTTCTTCCCTTTCGTATTGTCTCAGGTCGTTGTGGGTTTGGTGTTCTCCTGGTTCATGTTGCCGGGAGCGGATGAGGGTCTTTTGAACGTCATCCTCGGCTGGTTCGGGGCCGGGCCGGTCAATATCCTCGGTAATAACTCGACCGCCACCTACGGCATCATCGCCGCGGGCCTTTGGCCGCAGACGGCCTATTGCATGATCCTGTATCTCACGGGCCTGAACGCCGTGGACCCCGAACAGATCGAGGCCGCACGGCTGGACGGGGCCAAGGGGCCAAAGATGCTTTGGTACGTGGTGCTGCCGCAGCTCTGGCCCGCGACCTTCATCGCCATTGTCGTCACGGTCATCGGCGCGTTGCGGTCGTTTGACCTCATCACCATCATGACCAACGGCGGGCCGGGGTTCTACAACACCTCTGTTCTGGCGTTCTACATGTACGACGTGGCGCTGTCCGAATTCGGCTTCCGCATGGGCTATGGCTCTGCCATCGCCGTCATTCTGTTCCTGATCATGATGGTCTACATCGCCGGCTTCCTGTGGAAGATGTGGCGGGACGAGAAGGTATAAGCCCATGTTTCCACGTCCAATTGAACAATCGTCCCCCGCGTTACGCATCGGCTATCAACTTCTGTTGCCGTTCATGCTGCTGGTCTGGTTGATCCCTTTGTTGGCGGTCATGTTCTTCTCGATCAAATCCGGCGAGGATTTCACCCAAGGCAACTACTGGGGCATCGGAGAGGGCGGGCTGCAAGGCTTTGCCAATTACTGGATGGTGTTCACGGAATCTGACATGCCGCGCTACCTGTGGAACTCGGTCGTGATCACCGTACCCACTATGCTTGGCGCGGTGGCGTTGTCGTGCATGACCGGCTTCGCGCTTGGCGTGTACCGTTTCAAGGGCAACCTCTTGATCTTCTTCATGTTCGTTGCGGGCAACTTCGTGCCGTTCCAGATCCTCATGGTGCCTGTGCGGGACCTGACCGACCAGATGGGCCTATATGACACGCGCATGGGGCTGATCCTGTTCCACATCGCGTTTCAAACCGGGTTCTGCACGCTGTTCATGCGCAACTTCATCCGGGCGCTGCCGCGGGAACTCATCGAAGCCGCCCGCGTGGAAGGCGTCAGCGAATACCGCATTTTCTGGTACGTGGTCCTGCCCCTGATGCGGCCCGCCATTGCCGCACTTTGCGTACTGATCTTCACCTTCATCTGGAACGATTTCTTCTGGGCCGTGGTCCTGACCCAAAGCCCCGAAAGCCAGCCCGTCACCGCTGGCATCACCGCCTTCAACGCGCAATTCCGCGCCATGTACCATCTGATGAGCGCGGGCAGCATTGTGGCCGCAATCCCCCCCGTGGCGATGTTCTTCCTGATGCAGAAGCATTTCATCGCGGGGCTAACACTGGGCGCTGTGAAGTAATGGACGGCACGACACAACAAACTGAAACCGCTGTGCGTACATGGCGGCTCGATGATGATGGCCGCCAGACGATGGTGCTGGCCGCCACGGGCGACCGCTTGCCACAGGTCGTCTATTGGGGCGCGCCGCTGCCGATGGAAGAGGATCTGTCGATCCTGCATGCGGCCCATGCCCCGGACATTACCGGGGGCATGTTGGACGAGAACCCCGATCTGTCCCTTTGCCCCGAGGCCGTGCGTACCTTTCCGGGTCAGCCGGGTCTGATCCTGCGCGACGGCGACGGCACGCCCCTGCTGCCCAAGTTCTGCTACAGCTGCGAGGAGCGTAGCGAGGAGGGGCTGGAGCTTCGTTACGAGGATCAGGAAAACGGCCTGACCCTGTCATTCATATTCGCCACGGATCCTTCGACCCGGATCATCACCGCAAAAACCAAGCTGGACGCGACGCGGCCCGTGCACCTGCATTGGCTTGCCGCGCCCGTTCTGCCCGCACCGCAGCAATCGGACGAGATGATAGATTTCTCGGGTCGTTGGTGTGGGGAGTTTCAGCCCAACCGCACCACCTGGTCGCCCGGTATGCGCTACCGGGAGAACCGCACAGGTCGCACCGGGCACGAGCATTTTCCCGGCCTTCTGGTGCCCGTGAAGGGCTGTACGAATACGCAAGGGGAGGCTTACGGTTTCCACTACGGCTGGTCCGGCGGCCACAAGATGATCGCTGAAGAACTGCCCGACGGGCGGCGGCAAATTCAGTTTGGCCATTCCGCCCGAATGGAGACTCAGGCCGCCAAATCATTCGAGTCAGCGACACTCTACATCACCTATTCGCAAACCGGCCTGAACGGATGCGCGGTCAGCTTCCAACGCCATCTGCGCGACCGGATCGTCACATGGCCCGACCCCGACCGCCCGCGCCCGGTGCATTACAATTGTTGGGAAGCGGTCTATTTCGACCATTCCCTCCCGGTGCTCTCCGACATCGCCAAGCGCGCCGCCGATCTGGGGGCCGAACGTTTCGTGCTGGATGACGGCTGGTTCGGCCAACGCGACGACGACACCCGGTCGCTTTCCGATTGGGAGGTCGATGTTCGCAAATACCCCGATGGCCTCGGACCGCTGATCGACCACGTTCATTCCCTAGGGATGACCTTCGGCATCTGGTTCGAGCCCGAGATGATCAACCCCGATAGCGACATCCACCGTGCCAACCCCCATTGGGCTTTGGGCGGGGAAGATCAGACATTGGGTCGCCAGCAAAAGGCGCTCAACATGGCGCTGCCTGAGGTGCGGGATTTCATCTATGACCGCATGGCCGCGATCTTGGCGGCGCATCCAATCGACTATGTGAAGTGGGACCATAACCGTGTGCTTCCCATGCCCGATGCGGACCAGACGCGCGGCTCATATGCCCTGATCGACCGTTTGCGTGCCGCGTTCCCCCATGTGGAGATTGAATCCTGTGCCTCGGGCGGCGGGCGGATTGACTTTGGCATCATGAAGCGCACTCAACGGGTGTGGCTGTCCGACAGCAACGACGCGCTGGAGCGTCTGCGCATCCAACATGATGCGGCGCTGTTCCTGCCCGTTGCCGTGACCGGGTCCCATGTGGGCCCGCGCCGATGCCATACGTCGGGGCGCGTGTTTGATATCTCGTTCCGGGCCTGGGTAGCCGCGCAACGTCATATGGGGTTCGAGATGGACCCCCGAGAGTTGGACGACCACGAAGCCGCCGTTCTGCGTGAGGTAACCGCGTGGTGGAAACACAATCGTCACTGGATGTTGCAGGCCGATATCCTGCGGCTCGACAGTGCCGACAAGGCCGTGATCGCCGAACAGCAAATAACCCGTGAGGGGGAGCGTTTCGTGGTTTTTGCCGGCAAGGCGGCCACCTCCGACCAGATCACCCCGCGCCCCCTCCGTCTGACGGCGTTGGATGAAAAGGCGCGCTACAGGGTCACGCTCATGAACCGAGGCACCGCGCCCGCGCTTAGCCGCGGGATGCCTGCCCTGAAAGAAGGGCCGATCGAAGTGTCAGGCGCGTGGCTGATGCATCAGGGCCTGACCTTGCCATGGAACTATCCCGATACAATGTGGGTGCTGGAGGGCGAACGCCTATGAATGACATTGCGACATATCCCGACCTCAACGGCGCGTCGGTGTTCATCACCGGCGGCGGCTCTGGCATTGGCGCGAGCCTGACCGAAGGCTTCTTGCGGCAAGGGGCCAAGGTGGCTTTCGTGCAGCGCTCTGACGCCACACCCTTCGCCGATGAGATGGAAGCCAAAACAGGCAACCGCCCCCTCGCGCTGGTGTGCGACATCACTGACACCGACCGTCTCAAGGCCTGCATCGCCGAGGCGGCAGAGGCCCACGGCCCGGTCACCGTGCTGGTGAATAACGCGGCCAACGATCAGCGCCACACGACAGCGGAGGTGGACGAAGCGTTTTGGGATTGGTCCCAATCCATCAACCTCAAGGCCTATTTCTTCGGCTGCCAGGCGGTGATCGAGGGTATGCAGAACGCAGGCGGCGGTTCGATCATCAACATGTCGTCGATCAGCTACATGATGGGCAACGCGGGCTATCCCGCCTACACCACGGCCAACGGCGGGATCACTGCCATGACCCGCTCACTCGCGCGGGAATTCGGGCCGGATGCCATCCGCGTGAATGCGCTGGCACCGGGTTGGGTTTTGACCGACAAGCAGCTGGAACTTTGGGCCTCGCCGGAAGATCTGGATGCCCATATGCAAAAGATGTGCCTGAAGGAACATCTGAAGCCGGAAGACATCGTCGGCGGAACGCTGTTCCTGGCCTCCAAGGTGTCCAAAGCGATGACGGGGCAAACCATGGTGATCGATGGTGGCGTAGTGACGACAGGATGACCCAGGCATGAGCAACAGCAACACGACTTACGCAGATTGGATCGCGGTCGATTGGGGCACCACGCACCTGCGCGCATGGGCGATGGTGGGTGATACCGTCAAAGCCGAAGCGTTCAGCGAAGACGGCATGGCGACCCTGACCCGCGACGGATTCGAGCCCGCATTGCTGCGCTTGGTAGAGCCGTGGTTGGACACCGCGCCGATGCCGATTGTCGCCTGCGGCATGGTCGGCGCGCGGCAAGGCTGGTTCGAGGCCCCCTACGTAGCCGTTCCCACCAAGCCCTGCGACCTATCCGTCGTGTCTGCGCCCACCACAGACACGCGTCTGAACCTGATGATCGTGCCAGGCCTGAAGCAAGCCGAACATGCCGATGTCATGCGGGGCGAAGAAACCCAGATTGCGGGTTTTCTGACGTCGAACAAGGATTTCGATGGCGTGCTTTGCCTGCCCGGTACGCACGCGAAATGGGTGCGTATCTCGGCTGAAGAGGTCGTCAGTTTCCAGACCTGCATGACCGGAGAGATGTTCCAGCTGCTGGCAGAGAAATCCGTTCTGCGCCATTCCATCGCAGCACAGGGCGACGCGCCCGAGGCCTTTGTGGAAGCGGTGACTGACATCATCTCGCGCCCTGAAAAACTGTCTCAACGCCTGTTTGGCCTGCGCGGGGAAAACGTGCTCAATGGCCTTGATCCGGTGACAGCGCGCGCGCGTCTTTCCGGCTATCTGATCGGGGCTGAACTCGCAGCAACCAAACCCTATTGGCTGGGGCAGGACGTGGCGCTGGCGGGAAGCCCCGCACTTGTCGCGGCCTATGCCGCTGCGTTGAAAACCCAAGGAGTGGAGGCGCGCAGCTATGACGCCGCCCCCTTGACCCGTGCGGGCCTTGCCCGTGTTTACGCGTCCTTGACGGAGTCTGTCTGATGTCTCGCCCCCTTATTGCGATCCTTCGCGGGATCACGCCGCCCGAAGCCGTCCCCATGGCCGAGGCGCTGATCGACGCCGGGATCGACCGGATCGAGGTGCCCCTGAACTCTCCTGATCCGCTGGACAGCATCGGCGCAATGGCCGCGGCGTGTGGTGACCGGGCGCTGATCGGCGCGGGCACTGTCTTGACGACCGCCGATGTGCAGGGCGTGGCAGATGTCGGCGGCAAGCTGATCGTATCGCCCAACGCCGACGTCGCCGTGATCCGCGAGACCAAGCGCCTTGGCCTGCAAAGTTTCCCCGGTGTGATGACCCCCACGGAATGCTTTGCGGCCCTGCAAGCCGGCGCCGATGGTTTGAAGATTTTCCCCGCCTCGCTGCTTGGCCCCAAGGGGCTTCAGGCAGTGCGCGCGATCCTGCCCAAAGGCACGCTGGTCTTCGCCGTGGGTGGGGCAGGGGCCGAGAACTTTGGTGAATGGATCGACGCCAGCGCTGACGGCTTCGGGATCGGCTCGGCTCTGTATAAGCCGGGGCTGAGCGTGGATGACGTGGCCCGCCGTGCCCGCGCGATGGTGGAAGCCTATGACACCGCCACCAGAGGTCCCCTCGTATGACAATCGAAGTGTTTGATGACCGCGCCTGCACCTTGGGCGAAGGCCCACTTTGGCATCCGACAAGGCGGCAATTGTTCTGGTTCGACATCGTCGGCAAGCGCCTTCTGACGCGCACGGACGACGGCCCGCAGGAGTGGCAGTTTGACCGCCATGTTTCGGCTGCTGGTTGGGTGGATCACGACCGGCTTCTGATCGCGTCGGACGTGGACCTGTTCGTGTTCGACTTGATAGAAGAGACCGAGACCTACCTCGCCCCGCTGGAAGTCGACAACCCGGTGACCCGCTGCAACGATGGCCGCGCCGACCCGCAGGGTGGCTTTTGGATCGGTACGATGGGCCTGAACGCCGAGGCCGGGGAAGGGGCGCTTTACCGCTACTATCGTGGCGAGGTTCGGCTGCTGCGCGATAAGGTCACGATCCCCAACGCCACCTGTTTCAGTCCCGATGGCCGCTTCGCCTATTTCGCCGATACCGCCAGAAACCGTGTTTGGCGCTATGGGTTGGATGCCGAGGGTTGGCCGGAGACGAAGCCTGATCTGTTTCTTGATCACCGGAAAACCGGTTTGAACCCCGATGGTGCCGTTGTCGACGCAGAGGGCAATTTCTGGTGCGCCGAATGGGGCGCATCACGGGTGGCTTGCTATGATGTGGCAGGTAAACTTGTAGAAGAAGTAACCCTTCCCGTGCCGCAACCCACATGCCCCTCCTTCGGGGGCGGCCACCTCTATGTCACCACGGCGCTCCAAGGCCTGCCCGATGACGCTGTCGACACAGCCCCCCTGTCGGGCAAGACCCTGCGCGTGGCAACGGCGGTCCAAGGCCAAAAAGAACACCGAGTCATTCTATGACCCTACAGCGCACCCTCGGCACTTGTTATTACCCCGAGCATTGGCCCGAGGAGATCTGGGCTGAAGACGCCGCCCGCATGGCCGATCTTGGCCTCACTTGGGTGCGCATCGGCGAATTCGCCTGGAGCCGTTTGGAACCCTCCCCCGGAGACCTGCAATTCGACTGGCTCGACCGGGCCATTGACGTGCTGCACGGCGCGGGCCTCAAGGTTGTGCTCGGCACCCCCACCGCGACGCCGCCCCGTTGGATGCTGACAAAACATCCCGATATGTTGGCGGTGGATGCCGACGGGAACCCGCGCAAGTTCGGCTCTCGCCGCCACTACTGCTTTTCTCACGACGGCTACCGAGCCGAATCCGTGCGTATCACAAGTCTTCTGGCGGAACGCTTCGGCCCCAAGGTCGATGCTTGGCAGACCGACAACGAATACGGCTGCCATGACACGATCTACAGCTACTCGGACCCCGCCCGTGTGGCCTTCCGTGACTGGCTGGCGCAAACGTACCAGTCCACCGATGCCCTGAACCGCGCGTGGGGCAATGTCTTCTGGTCGATGGACTACGACAGCTTCGATGACATCGATCTGCCCAATCTCACAGTGACAGAACCCAACCCGTCCCACGCGCTGGACTTCCGCCGCTTCTCCTCCGATCAGGTGGCGCGCTTCAACGCAGCCCAAGTCGCGGCGATCAAGCAACACTCGGATGCGCCCATCAGCCACAATTATATGGGCCGGATCGTGGAGTTCGATCACTTCGCCACCGGCCGCCAGATGGAAATCGCCACATGGGACAGCTACCCCCTTGGCTTTCTTGAGGACCGGCTAGAGGCCACACCCGAGCACAAGCGCCGCTACGCCCACCAAGGCGACCCGGATTTTCAAGCTTTCCACCATGATATTTACCGCGCCGTGGGGCGCGACCGATGGTGGGTGATGGAACAGCAACCGGGCCCGGTAAACTGGGCCCCCCACAACCCCGCCCCCCTGCCGGGCATGGTGCGCTTCTGGACGTGGGAGGCATTCGCCCACGGCGCCGAATGCGTCGCCTACTTCCGCTGGCGCCAAGCCCCCTTCGCACAGGAACAGTATCACGCGGGCCTCCTGCGCCCCGACAGTGTCGAGGCTGAAGGCTTCGCCGAAGCCGCCGCCGTGGCCCGTGAACTCAAAGACATGCCCTCTGTGGAAATCACCCAAGCGCCCGTGGCCCTCGTGTTCGACTACGCCAGTGCTTGGGGCTGGTCCGTGCAACCCCAAGGGGCGGGATGCGACTACTTCCGTCTGGTGTTCGAATTCTACCGTGGCTTGCGGAAATTGGGCCTCTCGGTCGATATCCTGCCGCCCGATGCCGCTTCCCTCGATGGCTATGCACTCGTTCTCGCGCCCGGTGTCCTCACCCTGTCCGAGCCTCTCAAAAAAGCGCTCACCACCACCAACGCCCAGGTGATCCTTGGGCCGCGTACCAACGCCAAGACCCATAACCTCAGCATGCCCCTTCCGCTGCCTCCGGCGATCTCAGGCCTCAACGCCACGATTTCCCGCGTCGAAACCATCAGCGCCGTCATGCCGATCCCAGCCCAGGAAGGCGGCCACGTGAAGCTCTGGTTCGAACAGCTGGAAACCACGGAAACCGCCATCGAGACCACTCAATCAGGCGCACCGATCCTGATCCAATCAGGCGATATCGCGTACCTCGCCGGCTGGCCTGACGCGGGGCTCCTCCAGCGCGTCCTGACCCGTGCCGCCCGCGCCGCTGGCCTCTCCCCCCAGAACCTCCCCCAGGACATCCGCCTCCGGGACACCGGCCAAACCCGGTTCACCTTCAACCACGGCCCCGAACCCGTCACCTTTAACGGCGAAACAATCCCGCCCGCAGGTGTCACCTGGACGTAGGCACCCGGCGCTCCTTCATCTTGGCCATACAACTCTCGGGGGTCCGGGGGACGAGCCCCCCGGCTGGTCGTCCCGGCCATAGCCGGGGCGACACCTCAGAAACCCTTAAACGCCATCGATACAGACGTATTTCGTTTCCAGATAATCTTCCAAACCTTGCGAGCCGCCTTCTTTTCCAAGGCCACTCTCTTTCACTCCGCCAAAAGGCGCCTCAACCGTCGTGATCAGACCCGAGTTGATCCCGATCATCCCGTATTGCAGCCCCTCATTCAGACGGAACGCACGGCCCATATCCGAGGTATAGGCATAGCTCGCCAAGCCAAAGACAGTGTCATTGGCCATCTCGATGGCCTCTTGCTCCGTTTCAAACTTGAAGACCGGTGCCAGCGGCCCGAAGATCTCTTCCTGCGCAAAGGCCATGTCCTGGGTCGCGCCGGTAACCACCGTCGGCTCATAGAACGACCCGCCCAAAGCGTGCGCCTTGCCGCCGCAAGCGACATTGCCACCCTTGGCTGTCGCATCGTCCAACAGCTCCTGCACCTTCGCGACGGCATCGCCGTCGATCAACGGCCCCTGCTCCACGCCTTCTTCGCGCCCATCGCCCACTTTCATCGCTTTTGTCGCAGCCACCAGCTTTTCGACGAACGCATCATGGACGCCCGCCTGTACATAAATCCGGTTGGCACAGACGCAGGTTTGGCCCGAGTTGCGGAACTTGGATGCCATCGCGCCGTCCACAGCCTTATCCAGATCCGCATCATCGAACACGATGAACGGCGCGTTGCCGCCCAGTTCCATCGAGACCTTCTTGACCGTATCTGCCGACTGGCGGATCAATTCCTTGCCTACATCGGTCGAGCCGGTGAATGTTACCTTGCGCACCTCTGGCGCGTCCATCATCGCGCCTGCAATCTTCCGGGCCGATCCTGTCAACACATTCACCACGCCCGCTGGGTAGCCGACGTCTTCAGCCAGTGCCGCCCATGCAAGACCCGAATAGGGCGTGGCCGTCGCGGGTTTCGCCACCACGGGGCAACCCGCCGCCAGCGCAGGGGCAATCTTGCGGGCCAACATCGACGAGGGGAAGTTCCACGGCGTAATCATCCCCACGACGCCCACGGGATGCTTGGTGACCAAGATCCGGCGCCCGTTTACACCCGCAGGAACGATCTCTCCCTTCGCGCGACGGGCTTCTTCGGCAAACCAGCGCACGTATTGCGCTCCGATGCCGATCTCGCCTTTGGCCTCGGCCAGGGGTTTGCCCATCTCGATGGTCAGCAGTTCGGCCAAGGCATCTTGGTTGTCCATCAGCGCGTCGTGCAATTTCCACAACAGCCCGACCCGGTCCATCAGAGGCATCGCGGCGAAGTCGCCAAAAGCGCCTTGGGCGGCGGCGATGGCACGCTCAGTCTCGGCGGTGCCGCAGTTTGGAACATGGCCGAGCACGTCGCCCGTAGCGGGGTTGGTCACGTCGATGGTTTCGCCGCTGTCAGCATTGACCCATGCGCCATCCACATATGCCGCTTCCTTCATCCAAGCTTGCCAATTTGCCATCCTAGGCCTCCGTTCTGTCGTACCGCGCCTTGCGCAGTTCAGGGGGTGTTCCGTTCAAGATTTGCCCCTCCCTAGCACGGCGAAGGGACACCTGCCCGCGTTAACTCTGCAACCTCATCATGCGGGCGACATCCAGCATACGGCAGGAAAATCCCCATTCGTTATCGTACCAGCCAAACACCCGGAGCATTCCCCCCTTAGAGCGTTTGATCTCGGGGCCCGCCACGATCAGCGACTCAGGGCGCGCGCGAAGGTCCGAGCTGACAAGGGGTTTGTCAGTGTAGCCAATCACCCCGCCCACATGTTCTTGCAAAAGCGCGCGCGCCTCGTCGGCCGAAGGCATTTCGCGCGTCATTACCGCAAGGTCCACGCAAGACACGGATGCCGCAGGCACCCGTACCGCTGAACCGGTGATCCGACCTGCCAAATGAGGCAAGACAACATCTACCAACTTCTCGGCCGAGGTTGTTGTGGGCACCATCGACAAGGCCGCCGCCCGCGAGCGGGCCGGGTCACGCATCGGCATATCCACCGTGGGCTGGCTGCCGGTGTAGCAGTGCACCGTTGTCATCAAGGCACTGTCGAGGCCCCATTCCTCGTCGATCAAGCGCACCAAGGGCGCGATGGCATTGGTGGTACACGATGCGTTGGAAACGATCCGATGCTCGGGCCGCAACGCGTCATGGTTCGCGCCCAGGACCAAGGTCAAGTCCGGGTCCGGCGCGGGGCCCGAGATCAGCACCCGGCCAGCGCCAGCGGCCAAGGCAGCCTCGGCCACATCCCGCGCACCGCGTCCGGTGCATTCCATCAAGATATCAACGCCAGCAAGGTCCAGTGCCCCGGTGTCGCGTTCCTGTGTCAGGGGAATATGGTGCCCGTTCACGGTCAGGTCGCCATCAACAATCGAAACGTCGCCGGGAAAGGCCCCAAAGACGCTGTCGTATTCGAACAGATAGGCGCAGGTCTCAGGGGAGGCGATATCGTTGATCGCCACGATCTCCACGTCGGGCCACGTCGGGCCAAGCCGCCCGCCGCCCAAAGCCCAAGCCCGTAGAACGGATCGTCCGATCCGACCAAAACCGTTAATCGCTACTCGGATCGTCATGGGATGCCTCCTATGGAACAAGTGATGCACCCCTGCCGCCCCATGCGCAAGGGACGCGCAGGGGGAGGTGTCATGGGATTTAGTGATTGGTTTCAGTGGCGTTTGTGATGGTTTCGTCGGAGTTGCGGCCCTACCGGCCCACCTTTCCGGCACCGTCTGGCATCGGTTGCCCCGCATGGGCCGCCGCCGCTTTCGCCAAGGCTGAAGCGACCTCTGCACTTGGAAGACTCGTTTTCCGGGTGGTCAGATCGACATGCAAAAGCAGGCTTTCCACGGTAGCTGCCAATGCCCCGTCGCCGCGAAACAATTGGTGAAACAGGTGCAATTTCTTGCCTTCAGCGCTGAGCACCAATGTCTCGGCCCGAAGGGTGTCGCCCGCAAGAACCTCATCCAGATAGCGGACGTGATTTTCCACGGTGAAGTAGCTGCGCCCGCTGGCGATGTAATCGGCGTCGGCACCGACCAACTCCATGAACCGATCCGAGGCTTTTGAACCGGCCTCCAGATAGTGCGTCTCGTTCATGTGGCCGTTATAATCGGTCCAGCCCTGCGGCACCTGCCGGTCCAGCGTCACGGGCAATTCGGTCTTGGGCAGGGCCGCTTCGTGACGGGCCACAACGCCCCCCGCGCCCGAGCCGGAGTGCTTCAGCGCCCGCATGATGCCCACAAGATTGTCGTCGCGCAGCCGTTCCAATTCCCGGATGGAGAGGTGGCCGGACTGGGCATCGGACTGGCCCGCGATCAGGTCGACCAATTCGTCCGTGAACTCGGGCACATCCATCAGCTTGGTCCAGGGCCAGGTCAGGCAGGGGCCGAACTGCGCCATGAAGTGTTTCATGCCGGCCTCACCGCCGGCCACGCGGTAGGTCTCGAACAGGCCCATCTGCGCCCACCGCAGGCCGAAGCCCATGCGGATGGCTTCGTCGATTTCCTCGGTGGTGGCGATGCCGTCCTTGACCAGCCACAGCGCCTCGCGCCAGACGGCCTCGAGGAAGCGGTCGGCGATATGGGCGTCGATCTCCTTGCGGACGTGCAGGGGATACATGCCGACGGTTTTCAGAACCTCGGCGGCGCGCGCGCAATGATCCGCGTCGCCAACCAACTCGATCAGAGGCAGCAGATAGACCGGGTTGAACGGATGCGCGACGATGACCCGGGCGCCTTTTTCGGTCAGCTCAGAGGGTTTGAAACCGCTGGTGGATGATCCGATAACAGCGTGTTCTGGCGACAGCGCGGACAAGTCAGCGTGGACCTTGTGTTTGATGGAGAGTCGTTCCGGTACACTTTCCTGCACCCAATCCGCATCTGCACAGGCCATGGCCAGATCATCGGTGAAGGTCAGGGCGCCCTCCGCCGGTAGCGCGGTGTCATAGAGGGAAGGGAGCGCGCGACGTGCGTTGTCCAAAACCTCTCCTATCTTGCGTTCGGCTTCCGGGTCGGGGTCGAACACCGCGACATTCCATCCGTTCAACAAGAACCGCGCGGCCCATCCGCCGCCGATGACGCCTCCGCCAATGATTGCTGCTTTCATGGGGTTACACTCCAGGTCAGTTGGGCAAGGTCATAGCCGTTGAAATCGAGCACTTCGCGGGCGGCTGTGAGGCGGTCGGCCGGGATGTCCGGGTCGCGGTTCAAGATCCAGCCCACGCGCCCGTCGGGGTTGCCGACCACCGCGGTGCGGTAGCCTTCATCAACCCATAGCACCCAATAAGGCGCGGCCACGGGGACGCCCTGCAGCCGGACTGACAGGCGGCCGAGCCCTTCATCGGTGGCGCTGCCCGTTATTGTGTCAGAGGGCTGACCGCTGGCATCAAGACAGGTGTTCGTCACAGTCAAGACGCCCGGCACATCGGATAGCGCATAGTCGGCAATTGCACCGGGACAATCTTCTTGGAACGGGTTGGGGTAGCGTGCCACCTCGTACCAACGGCCCACATAGCGGGTCGCATCGAAATTGGCAGACGAAGCGATTGTCACGCTCTCATCCCGGTAAGACGGCCCGATGATTGCCCCACAGGCCGCCACTGCGAGGAGGGCTGGGACAAGCCCGAGGAGGAGAGGCTTCATTTCGGTGCCTGCTTGGTCAATCCAAGGTTTGTGCGGACTTGTGCGGGGCCAATGACCTTGGCGCCCATCGCCTCGATTATCCCCACGGCCCGCTCCACAAGCTGCGCGTTGGTCGCGAGTACTCCTTTGTCGAGCCACAGGTTATCTTCCAACCCCACACGCACGTTTCCCCCCGCCAATACCGACGCGGCCACATAGGCCATCTGGTTGCGCCCCAAGGCAAAGGCGCTGAAGGTCCAGTCATCGGGCACATTGTTCACCATCGCCATGAAGGTGTTCAAATCGTCGGGGGCGCCCCAAGGCACGCCCATGCAAAGCTGGACCAGGGCGGGGCTGTCGAGCACGCCTTCCTTCACCAGTTCCTTGGCGAACCAGAGATGCCCGGTGTCGAACGCCTCAATCTCGGGCTTCACGCCCAGATCGGTCATCATCTGCCCCATCGCCCGCAACATGCCAGGGGTGTTCGTCATCACGTAGTCGGCTTCCGCGAAGTTCATAGTCCCGCAATCAAGGGTGCAAATCTCGGGCAGGCACTCGGCGATATGGGCCACACGCTCTGCCGCGCCGACCATGTCTGTGCCCTCTCGCGTGGGTAGGGGGGCATCGGTAGAGCCGAAGACGATATCGCCGCCCATTCCAGCGGTAAGGTTAAGAACCACGTCAACCTCAGCATCCCGGATGCGATCGGTCACCTCCCGATAATAAGCCAAGTCCCGCGACGGCGTGCCCGTTTCTGGATCGCGTACGTGGCAATGCACGACCGCGGCCCCGGCCTTCGCGGCCTCGATCGCGCTATCGGCGATCTGCGCCGGGGAGCGTGGCACATGAGGGCTGCGATCCTGAGTGGAGCCCGAGCCGGTCACGGCGCAGGTGATGAAGACATCTTTGTTCATGGTCAGTGGCATTTGATTTCCTATGTCGCTGTCGCGTTTTCGTACGAAAACGCATGTGTGAATTTTCGTACGAAAATTCGCTACCGCCCTTTCCAAACCGGATCGCGTTTTTCGGCGAATGCCCGCGCGCCCTCCAGTTGATCTTCCGAGCGGTAGAGTTTTTCGACGGTTTCAAACTGGCTCTTGGTGATTTTGTTCAACGCATCCTGGAACTTCATATCTTCCGCCTCGCGCACCACTTCCTTTATCGCGGCGTAGACGAGGGGCGGCCCACTGGCCAGCAGGTCCGCCATCTCTCGGGCTTGATCCATCAGGTCATTCGCCGGCACGACCCGGTTTATCATGCCCCAGCGGGCGGCTTCTTCGGCATCCAACCAGCGCCCGGTGAACAACATTTCCATCGCGATGTGATAGGGGATGCGCTTGGGCAGCTTGATCGAGGCCGCGTCGGCCACAGTACCGGACCGGATTTCCGGCAAGGCGAAGCTGGCATGATCGGCGGCCAAAATGATATCTGCCCCCAACGCCAGTTCCAGTCCCCCGCCGCAGCAGATGCCGTTCACCGCGGCGATCACTGGTTTGTTGAGGCCGCGTAATTCTTGCAATCCGCCAAAACCGCCGACGCCATAGTCCCCGTCCACGGCATCGCCATCGGCGGCGGCTTTCAAGTCCCAGCCAGGGCAAAAGAATTTCTCTCCGGCGCCCGTCACGATCGCTACGCGCAGGTCGGGGTCGTCGCGAAACTCGGTGAAGACGTCGCCCATGATCCGGCTGGTCGCCAGATCTATGGCGTTCGCTTTCCCTCGGTCGAGTGTGACTTCCAGAACGTGGCCCCGGCGGGCGGTTTTGATGGGCGTGTCGGTCATGGGGCCTCTCTTAATTGGATCAGGGCGTCGGCGGCGACGGCGCGGTGGGGTGTGCAGAGAAGCGGGTTGATCTCAACCTCAACCACATTCTGCGCGTGGGTAATGACGTAGTCCTGCACGGCCAGCACCGCGCTGGCAATTGCTGTGATGTCTGCGGGTGGCGCGCCGCGGTACCCCTCAAGGCGCGGCGCCATACGCAAGCAGGAAAGTGCCCTCGTGATCTCGTCTGCCGAGCAAGGCAAAAGCAACTGCGTGGTGTCAGCAAGGATCTCGGTTAGCGTGCCGCCTGCGCCAAGCGTCAGAACGAACCCATGGGCAGGATCGCGCACCACGCCAACCAGCATCTCTATGGCCGGGGGGGCAATCATTTCTTCTACAAGAAATTCATCAGCGGTCATCTTGCCCGCTGCCGCAGCAACAGTTTCAGCGGTAAGCCCCACGCGGACCGCGCCGGCCTCCGTCTTATGGGCGACGCCCATGCCCTTCAGCACCACCGCGCCGCCAAGTGACGCCGCCGCTCGCGCCGTGCCTTCGGCGCCTTTCACCAACAATGACGCAGGAACTTGCACACCAAAAGCCGCCAGGCGCTGCTTGGCCTCAACTTCGGTTAACGCCCCACCGGGCCCGTCCTTTCCCGGCAAAAGAACCGGCGGCGCCGCCTCGACCCGACCCAAACCGGCGGCGACGGCAATCGCTTCCAAGGCGTCTGCGAAACCGCACATGGGCACTATCCCCCGAGCGATCATGGCCCGCGCCATGTCTTCCGGCATCGTGTCGGGCAAGCTGGACAAGATCGCAATGGGGCGGCCCGAGGCCTCTTGCGCATCGGCGACAGCTTCAATGACCAAGCCCCAATCCGGGGCCGGGCAGCGATCGGGGCGCGGGAAATCAAGCACTACGACCCCCAAAGCCAAGGACTCATCCATCATGGCCGCGAAACACGCCGTCATCGCGGCCTGGTCCGCCCAGATGTAGGTGTGATAGTCCAAGGGGTTCGCCAAGGCGACCTTGGGCCCAAGGGCCGCGCGGAGATCAATCCGCTGCCGCTCTGACAACTCGGGGAAATCTACATCAAAAGACAACGCCGTGTCCGCGATCAAACAGGCCTCGCCCCCGGAACACGACATGGAGGCGATGCGATTGGACATCAAAGGACCGGTGGTATGGAGCAGCTTCAACGTCTCTAGCAGGGCAGACAAACTGCTGACTTGCCCAATTCCGATCTTCGCCAGCAATGCCCTCGCGCCCGCATCACTTCCCGCCAGCGATGCCGTGTGGGATATCGTTGCGGCCTGTGCCTGCTCTGACGCGCCCACCTTCAACGCAACGATCGCCTTACCCAGAACGCGCGCCCTGCCTGCCAGCGCCTCCAACCGGCGGATGTCCTGTATCCCTTCAATGTGCAGCCCCAGCGCCGTAACGCGGGGGTCATCCAGCAACGCCATGCCAATCTGCGCCAAATCCCACTGCGCTTGATTGCCCGCCGTGACCACATAAGCCAACGGCAAACCTCGGGTCTGCATCGTCAGGTTGATCGCAACATTCGACGACTGCGTGACAATCGCGACGCCACGATCCACGGGCACCATTCCGTGATGATCAGGCCACAAGGCGACGCCATCCAGCGCGTTGATCAAGCCGTAACAATTGGGCCCAAGGATCGGCATTTCCCCGGCGGCTTCCAACAGGGCCTCTTGTATTTCCGCCCCGTCGGACAGCTCTTCAACCGCTTCTTGAAAGCCCGATGCAAAACAGATCGCGCCTCCGACCCCCATCGCGGACAACGCGGCGATCACCTCGACCGTAGCCCAACGGTTCACGCCGACAAAGGCGGCATCCGGCGCCGCGGGCAACGCCTCCACGGACCCAACCGCGGCCAGGCCTTGGATCTCGACCTTCGTCGGATGGACCGGCCAAATGTCGCCCGCAAACCCGATCTTCTGGCACTCCCGAATGACACTCTCACACCATGCGCCTCCGCCGATCACAGCGATCGAACGCGGCTTCAACAATCGGTCCATCGCGCGCCCCTGCTTCATCTTTTTGAAAATATCGTGGGGGTGCGGGGGGGACCCCCCCGCTTGGTCGCCTTGCGTCGCACAGGGAAATCCACTCTCATGCGCCCAAAGGCCGGAACAGATCGCGACTGATGATATGCCGCTGAATCTCAGAGGTGCCATCCCAGATCCGCTCGACCCGCGCGTCGCGCCAGAATCGTTCAATCGGGAAGTCGTCCATCAACCCCATGCCGCCGAAAATCTGCAGTGTGGTGTCGGTCACCCGGGCCAACATTTCCGTCGCATACAACTTGGCCGAGGCGATCTCCCGGTTCGCCGGAAGGGCCTCGTCCAACCGCCATGCGCCCGCCAACGTCAAATAATCTGCGGCGTCGATCTCGGTAATCATATCGGCGATCTGGAAGCTGACGCCTTGGAACTTGGCGATCTGTTGCCCGAACTGCTTGCGTTGCGCGGCATAGTCTACGGCCATATCAAAACACCGCCGGGCCCGCCCCACGCTGAAGGCGGCGACCGTCAGACGGGTCGCGTAGAGCCATTCATTCATGACGGCGAAGCCGCCATCGACTTCTCCCAGGACCTGCGCGTCGGGTAAACGACAATCGTCAAAAGTGAGGATGCAGTTCTTGTAGCCCTTGTGGCTTACGGAGTTGTAGCCTTCGCGCACCTCAAACCCCGGATGACCGCGATCCACAAGGAAGCAGGTGATCCGCTTCTTGGGACCACGGGGTGTTTCATCCACGCCAGTTGCCACAAAGACGATAAAGAAATCCGCGTGCTCTGCGCCCGAGATGAAGTGCTTGGAGCCGTTCACCACCCAATCCCCGCCGTCACGCACGGCCGCGCATTTCATCCCCCGCACGTCAGACCCAGCATCGGGTTCCGTCATGGCAAGCGCATCCATCCGCTCGCCCCGCACGGCCGGCAGAAGATAACGCTCAATCTGATCGCCTTCGCACGCCATCAGGATATTCTGTGGTCGCCCGAAGAAATGAGTGAGCGCCATGGACCCGCGCCCCAACTCTCTCTCTACCAAGGTGAAATCCAGATGCGACAGCCCGGCCCCGCCCACGCTTTCGGGAAAGTTGCAGGCGTAGAACCCAAGGTCGATGACCTTCTGCTTGATCTCCAACCCCAATTCCAATGGTACTTGGCCCGTTCGCTCCACCTCGGCCTCATGGGGGTAGATTTCATTTTCCACGAAACTACGGACCGTGGATACGATCATTTCCTGTTCGTCGTTCAGGCCGAAATCCATAAGCGCTTCTCCCCACTATGTGAGGGCATGGTTAGGCCTCGTTAAGCGCCTCATATTGCAGTATGCGTTGAAATCATGCCGGATACGTTTTCCATGTTATTGTTTGAGGGGTTCTCTAACCTCTGCCTTGCCAATGCGGTGGAACCGTTGCGCGCGGCCAACACGCTGGCACGCACCGAGCTGTATCGGTGGAATTTCCTGTCCCTTGATGACGCGCCGGTCCGCTCCTCCAGTGGGTTGCCTGTGCAGGCAACGCAACTGTCCTCGCTGCTGTCAGGATCGCACCTGTTCGTGATGCCAAGCTACGGGTACGAGGCGCTTGCCGCGCCCGCCACCGCTCGTGCGCTTCGCGCGTCCGCGCGGCGCTATGATGCGTTGGTAGGCTTGGATACCGGAGCCTACCTCTTGGCCCATGCCGGCCTGTTGGATGGCCGCCGTGCGACGTGTCACTGGGACACTTTGGGGCAGGCCGCAGAGGCATTTCCAGAGGTCGAATTTACCGAAGATCGCTTTGTTGTCGACGGCAACAGGATCAGTTGCGGCGGGGCAAGTACGACGCTGGAGCTGATGCTGGAGTTGATCGAGCGTCGCCACGGTGCGGCCCTATCGCTGGAGGTGGCCGCCCTGTTCATGTACGGAGAACGCCCCCCGGACCTTGATCCACAGCGCCTGATCCCCACCCACCGGACGGTCAAAGCCGCCGCTGCCCTGATGCGCCGCCATGTGGAGGTGCCGCTGGGGATCACGGCATTGGCGGCCGAACTCAACCTGACCCGCCGCGCGTTAGAGCTCGCATTCCAAGCCCATGCGGGGATGTCCCCCGGCGCGCTTTACCGCAGCATCCGCTTGGGCGAAGCGCGGCGCCGGCTGGAGCAAACCCGTGAAAGCGTATCCGAGGTCGCCTTGCGCTCGGGCTACCGGGATGCCACGGCTATGGCACGGGCCTTCAAGGCGGAATTCGGAATCACCCCGTCGGCCGCCAGATTGGCAAGGAAAACACAGGGCACCTAGTGCCCGCGCTAGGATCGGAGAGGTCATGAAACGCACAGTAGGTGAAGTTTTGATCACGCTGTTGGAGCGGCGCGGTGTGGATACGATCTTTGGTATCCCCGGCGTGCATACGGTCGAGATGTATCGCGGCCTCTCCGGGTCCGGCATTCGCCACATCACGCCCCGCCATGAGCAAAGTGCGGGCTTCATGGCTGATGGCTACGCGCGCGCCTCGGGTAAGCCGGGCGTGTGTCTGCTGATTACCGGGCCAGGGGTTACGAATGCGATCACTCCCATGGCGCAGGCCCGTGCGGATAGCATCCCCATGCTGGTCATTTCCGGCGTGAACCGAGTGGCCACCTTCGGGCAGGAGGAGGGCTTCCTGCACGAATTGCCGGACCAGCAAGCGATGATGCGAGAGGTCGCCGTTCTGTCGCAAACCCTGCACCACGCCGAAGATCTGGAGAGGGTCCTGGACCGGGCCTTTGCCGCCATGACAGCCGGGCGTCCCGGCCCGGTGCATATCGAAGTGCCACTGGACGTGATGAAGCAACTGATCGACACGCCGGCCGAACGGTCAATGGTGCCCACGCGAAAAGTAGCGGACCCCGCCATCATCGCGCAGGCCGCACGCCTGTTGGAAGGCGCGACGCACCCATTGATCCTTGCCGGTGGCGGCGCTGTGGGCGCGGCGGATGCGATCACCGAACTGGCAGAGGCGCTTGACGCGCCCGTCGTGACCACAACGAATGCCCGAGGTGTTTTGGGAGGCCACCGCCTTTGTGTGCCCGCCAGCCCGTCGCTCGGGACGGTGCGCCAACTCATGGCCGAGTCCGACGCGGTTCTGGCCATCGGCACCCAATTCGGACGCACCGATTACGATATGTACGAAGACGGCGAAGCGCCCGCGCTGGCGTGCCTGATCCGTGTGGATTGCGACGCGCAACAGGTCACGCGGGGCCGTTTGCCCGACGTGGCGATTGTGGCCAATGCGGAAGTCGCCGTGCAGGCCCTGACACGACAGATTACCGATACCGACAGGAACAAGGGGCAGGGCAACCTGCGGGCCGCGCAGGCCCGTGGGGACAGCCTGGCGGAATTGCCGCCCGCCTACCTTGACCATATCGACGTGATTGATGCGATTACGAAGGCCGTACCCGGTTGCCGTATCGTGGGCGATAGCACGCAGGTGATCTACGCCGGAAACATGTACGCCTATATCAGCCAGCCGCGCGGTTGGTTCAACGCCGCCACGGGCTACGGCGCGTTGGGATATGGCCCCTCTGCGGCCATCGGCGCGGCCTTGGGCGATGCGGCTTCTCCGACGGTATGCATCACCGGTGACGGTGGCTTGCAGTTCTGCCTGTCGGAACTGGGCACCGCGATGGATGAAGAAACGCCCGTGATCTTCATCGTTTGGAACAACAACGGCTACCAAGAGATCGAGCGCTACATGTGCGACAATGTTATTGTGCCGGAGGGGGTCAAACCCTCAGCCCCGGATTTCGTCGCCGTGGCAGGGGCCTATGGCATGGCGGCCGAGAGGATTGAAGGAACCGACGGCTTGCCCGCTGCCCTCGACCGCGCAAAGGCGACGGGCAAGGCGTATTTGATCGAGATGGTCGTGCCGTAAAACGGGCCTCGGCCCGGGGCAGGCCATTTCGGCGCGACTGGACAAGCCGGCTACCGGGCCAAGGCCCGGTCTACCTCAGTTGCCCGCGCCGTCTACCCCTGCGCCTGCGCCACCTGCGGCGCGTTCCTTGAGCAGATCAGTCAGCCAGTCCGGGTCCATCTCGGGGACCGAAGACAACAACAGCTCTGTGTAGGGATCGTGGGGCGGTTGGAACATCTCGGCCTTGGGGCCTTGCTCCACCACGACGCCCTGTTTCATTACCACCACCTCGTCGGCGATGGCTTTCACCGTCGCCAGATCGTGGGTGATGAACATGTAAGCCAAATTGAATTCCCCCTGAAGCTTGTCGAGCAGCTTCAGGATTCCCTCGGCCACCAATTGGTCCAACGCGCTTGTCACCTCATCGCAGATGATGAACTGAGGTTCCGCCGCCAAGGCCCGTGCGATGCCGATACGTTGCTTTTGCCCGCCTGAAAGCTCGGACGGGAGACGGTCGATATAGTCATCCGGCTCCAGTTCGATCAACGACAGCAAATCACGCACCCGTTCTTCCAGCGCGCGCCCTTGCAGGCCCAGATACATCTGCGCAGGGCGTCCGATCAGCTCTCGCAACCTCTGCTTCGGGTTCAGTGCGGTGTCGGCCATTTGATAGATCATCTGCGCCTGTCGCAGTTGTTCCTTGGTCCGCTTGCGATAATCCAGGGGTAGGGCCGTGCCGTTGAACAGCACCTCTCCCGCACGCGGGGGCAGCAGGCCAGTAATCACCCGCGCGGCGGTGGATTTGCCTGATCCGCTTTCGCCCACAACTGCCACGGTGCGTTTGGCATGAATGTCGAAGCTGATGTCCGACAGCACATCCAACGTCCCATAACCCGCCGTCACATTGCGCACGGAAACGACCGGCACCGCGTCTGCGGCCACTGGCGGTTGGTCAGCTCGCGCATGGCTGCGCACGGCCCAAAGGGACTTGGTATACTCTTCCGTAGGGGCAGACAGCATGGTGGCGGTGTCGGCTTCTTCTACCTCTTCGCCCTTCAGCAGCACTTTGATCCTGTCGGCCATCTGCGCCACCACCGCAAGGTCATGGGTGATGTAGATTGCGGCAGTGTTGAACTGTTCCACGATGTCGCGGATGGCCGAAAGAACCTCGATCTGCGTGGTGACATCCAGCGCCGTTGTCGGCTCATCGAAGATGATCAGATCAGGGCGGCAGGACATGGCCATCGCCGTCATCGCCCGTTGCAATTGCCCGCCCGAGACCTGGTGCGGATAGCGGAAACCGATGGTGCCGGGTTGCGGCAGATGCATCTTCTCGTACAGGTGGGTGGCGTCGGCGGCGGCCTCGGATCGGCCCATGACGCGGTGCTCTACCGGGCCTTCGCAATATTGGTCGATCAGCTTGTGGGCCGGATTGAAGCTGGCGGCGGCCGATTGCGCCACATAGGCGATGCGTTTGCCGCGCAGCCCGCGCTTCGCGTCTTCGGAGGCTGTGCGCAGGTCGATCCCGTCAAAGGTGATCTCACCGCCGGAAATGCGGCAGCCGTCGCGGGCAAAGCCCATGGCGGCCAGACCAATGGTGGACTTGCCTGCACCGGATTCACCGATCAGGCCCAGGACCTCTCCCTTGTGGAGGGTCAGATCGACGCCCTTCACGATTTCCAGCCATTCCTCATCGGCACGGCCTTCAATGCGCAGGTCTTTGATCGTCAGAAGGATTTCTTGGTCGGACATCAGATTATTCCTTCAAACCAGAGGCGCGGTGAAGCTGCCAATCAACGACAAAGTTCACGCTGACCGTCAGCAGCGCGATGGCCCCCGCAGGCAGTAGCGGCGTGATGTCCCCAAATGTGATGAGCGTGGCGTTGTCTTTCACCATCGAGCCCCAATCGGCGGTCGAGGGCGGCATCCCAAGGCCAAGGAACGACAGGGCCGAAATCATGAGGAACACAAAGCAGAAGCGCAGGCCAAATTCGGCCACCAAGGGCGCCATGGCATTGGGCAGGATTTCCCTTATGATCAACCGCCACAGCCCTTCGCCGCGGAGCCTTGCGGCCTCGACGTAATCCATGACGACGATGTTCATTGCCACGGCCCGCGCCAAACGGAACACACGGGTGCTGTCAATCAGGGCGATGATGATGATCATGTTGATGATCGACGTGCCCACAATGGTCAGCAACAGCAGCGCGAAAATCAGCGACGGGATCGCCATCAACACATCCACGGTGCGCGACAGAAGCTGGTCCAGCCAGCCGCCAACGATTGCTGCCAGAAGCCCGAGGATTGAACCTACGATGAACGCCAGCGCCGTGGTGACAAAGGCGATGCCCACGGTGTTACGGGCCGCATAGATCATGCGGGAAAGCATGTCGCGGCCCAGATTGTCCGTACCGAGGATATTTTCATCGTTCCAGGCGGAATACTCGCGGCCCACGATCTCGGTTTCTCCAAACGGCGCGATCACGGGGGCCAGGACGGCGACGACCACGTAGATCACGATCATCATCATCCCGAAACTCGCCGTCATTGGCGCGGTGCGCAGCTCTTTCGCGACGCCCTTCGGGGCGACGGCGATGACGCCTTGGCGGAAAAGCAGTCCGAGGCCCATTGCGACAGCAATGGCCACGACCAACCAAACAAGACCCATAAAAAATGCCATGTCCGATCCCCCTCAGCGACGATGCACAAGACGGGGGTTGGACAAGGTTGCCAACACATCCGCGGTAAGGTTCAGCAGCACGTAAGCTGCCGCAAAGACAAGGGCGATCCCTTGCACGACGGGCATGTCACGGGCGGACACGCTATCGACCATCAACTGCCCGAGGCCGGGGTAGACGAACACGACCTCGACCACGACAACGCCAGTAATCAGATATGCAAGGTTCAGGGCCACCACGTTGATGATCGGGGCCAGCGCATTGGGCAGCGCGTGTTTCACGATCACGCGCATCGGCGACATGCCCTTCAGGCGGGCCATCTCGATATAGGGGCTGGCCAGCAGATTGATGATCGCGGCCCGTGTCATCCGCATCATATGGGCGGTAACGACCAGCGTCAGGGTCAGGGCCGGCAGGAAGGCGCGGTGCAGGTATTCGCCAAAGGCCACCTCTCCGCGCATCGACGAGATGGACGGGAACGGCCCGCCTGCGCCTGCAAGGTAGAAGATCAGGATATAAGCCACAAAGAATTCCGGGAACGAGATGGACGTCAGGGCCGACGCATTGGCGAAGCGGTCAAAGAAAGAGTTCCGAAACAGCGCCGCCAGAATGCCCAGAGTCAGCGACAAAGGCACCGCGATGACGGCTGCATACAACGCCAGTGACAAGGTCCAGTTCAACCGCCGCCCGATCAGTTCAGACACCGATTGCCCATTCGCAAGGCTTTGGCCCAAATCCCCTTGCAACACGTCTCCCAACCACGCCGCGTAGCGGACGTGCATCGGGTCGTTCAGGCCCAACTGATCCCGCAAGGCAGCGACGGTTTCGGGGGTGGCGGATTGGCCAAGGATCTCTTGCGCGAAGTCACCGGGCAAAAG